>JBIKZB010000040.1:0-9643 GCA_044354955.1 Flavobacterium sp.
AACCTATGGTGTGGGTAAAGGTATGGCAGCTGATTTAAAATATATTGAACTATGTGCACGTCAAATTGCTAGAGTAGCTAAAAATGATAAAATTGTTGTTGAAAAATCAACTTTGCCTGTAAGAACTGCTAGTGCAATTAAAAACATTTTAGATAATACAGGTAATGGTGTTAATTTCCAAATTTTATCCAATCCTGAATTTTTAGCAGAAGGAACAGCTGTTGAAGATTTATTTGCACCTGATAGAGTTTTAATTGGAGGTGATTCTTCAATAGAAGGTCAAAATGCAATTCAGCTTTTAGTAGATGTTTATGCAAATTGGGTTCCTAAAGATAAAATATTGACAACTAATGTTTGGTCATCAGAATTGTCAAAATTAACGGCTAATGCTTTTTTGGCGCAACGTGTTTCGTCTATTAATGCATTAAGTGAATTGTGTGAGAAAACGGGTGCTGATGTTAATGAAGTTGCAAGAGCTATAGGAATGGATAGTAGAATAGGTCCTAAATTTTTAAAATCATCTGTTGGATTTGGGGGTTCTTGTTTTCAAAAGGATATTCTAAATTTAGTTTATATAGCAAAATCCTATGGTTTAAATGAAGTTGCTGATTATTGGGAACAAGTTATAATAATGAATGACCACCAAAAGCGTCGTTTTGCCAAGAACATTATTAAAACTTTATATAATACAGTTTCTGGAAAAAAAATAGCATTTTTAGGATGGGCTTTTAAAAAAGATACTAATGATACTAGAGAATCTGCTGCCATTTATGTGGCAGATGATTTGTTGCATGAACAAGCCATTATTAGTGTTTTTGATCCTAAAGTTAGCTCTGAGCAAATCCAATCAGATTTGAATTATTTACAATCTCGAACTGAAGAAGAAAATTTTAGTGGCGTTCATGTACATGACAATCCATATGAAGTATGCAAAGATGCTCATGCAATTGCTATCTTGACTGAATGGGATGAATTTAAAACATATGATTGGCAAAAAATATACGATGCTATGTTAAAGCCAGCTTTTGTTTTTGATGGAAGAAATATTTTAGATCCAGAAAAAATGCAAAAAATAGGTTTTCATTTTTCTAAAATAGGTTAATTTTTAATAACCCGGACAACCAAAACATTTTCTAGCATCAACATCAAATTGATATACTAATCCAAGCTCAAAAACACCTCCAGTATTACCTATTTTGGAGGTGTTTGCGTCATAAGAAAATCCTAATTTAAAATTTTCATATTGAAGTCCGCTAAAAAGATTTAATGAAGTTAAAGTATGACTCTCTTGAGTTTTTTTCATTGGATTTAATGCAGCAGTTAACCCAATTGTAAAATTACTAAATATTAATGAAGTTCCTATATCTAATCTATTGTATTCTCCCTGACTCATGAAATTTGCAGTTAGCATCATTCTTGTTTCATAAGGCAAAAAGGTAGGCGTTATATAGTCAGCAATTTCAAATTCATATCCAGTAGAAATATTGTAAAACATATCTAAAGGAATATTTCCTTCTTCAGCAATTGCTATGTTTGGTTTGTTTAAATGTTTAATTGCAGTTCCTATCCAAATGTTTTCAGTGTAAAATAATAAACCAGTAGATATGTCTATAAAATGAATTCTATTGTTTAATTGCAGAGGATCTATACTTGTAGGATTAATGATTTCTGTGTCAATATTTATTTGATCTCTTAATATCAAGTTTTGAAATCCAAAACTTTTACTTCCATAACCCACTTCAATTCCGGGTCTAAAATACCATTCATAGTTTAGTTCAACTCTATAGGCATAATTTACATTAGCTTGCAGGTAATTATAACCGGTAAAATTTTCTCTGTGATTTAGAAAACTAACACCAATTCCGCTATTATTATTTTCAGACCATGTGCTAAAATAGGCATAATCAGTATCTATTTTGTATTTTAAATTTGTCCATTGTGAACGATGGATTACACCTGCACTAGTTGTTTCTAAAAACCCAGTAAAACTTGGGTTTATAGTCTCAGGAACTAAGAAGTATTGAGTAAATATAGGATCTTGAGCACTCATTATAGTACTGAATAACCCGATAGTATATAATAATGACTTAAATTTCATCGACTGGTTATTTTAGTAATATAAATGGTCCGCTTGCTTCAATGTTTTTTTTGTAAAAAGTGGATGCTAATAGTTTATAATAATAATTTCCATTTTCTGCAGGGTTACCTTTTATTTTTCCATCCCATCCAACTATAGTATCGCCTTCTTCATAATAAATTAAATTTCCCCAGGTATCGTAAATATACATTTTTAAACTTGATAATCCCTCATAAGCAGGTACAAAATAATCATTTATTACGTCATCATTTGCCGTAAAACCTGTAGGGATCATTAATTTATATCCTTTTGTAATATTTAATATAATTTTATGTTCTTTAGTACATCCATATTCATAGGTGATTAAGAGTGTAACTTCATATTCTCCTTCGGTTAAATAGGTATGAATGGGATTTTCTTCTGTTGAGAATATTCCATCACCAAAGTTCCATGAAATTCCAATATAGTCACCAATAGTTAAGTTCGTAAATTGTATTGGGTCCCCCATAGAATATTCTCCAAATGTATTCATACTAAATGAATTCAATGAGAAATTTGCATCACCAATTATTGGGTTATCTAATAAAAAACTACTTGTGTTAGAACATCCATTTGAATCGGTTGCTGTTACACTGATTAAACCGTCTTGCGTGGTACTCATAAATTGGTTGTTTGTTCCAGACACAGTGCCGTTTGACCAAACTATTTGATAGGGAGGTATACCTCCGTTTACTAAAACTTCAAAGGAACTTGTTATTTGTCCAGTAGCACAGTTTACGTTTTTTTGTTGCGTTAGTGTTGTAATTAACGGAGCAGGTCTATAAACGGTATATTGTCCAGTAATTGAACATCCTCTTGCATCTGTAACTACCACAGAAAAATTTCCATTACTTACATTGAGTAAGTCCTCAGTAGTTGCACCATTTGACCAATTGAAGGTGTAAGGCAGTGTTCCTCCAGTTACTATTAAATTAACACTGCCATTATTGCTGGTGGTACAATCTAAGTCATTTTGTACTATGCCATTGATAACTAGTAGTTGTGGTTCAATAAGGGTAAAGGTTCTAGTAAATGAACAAGTACTTGCGTCTGAAATTGTAGCTGTATATACTCCAGCAGTTAAATTATTTCTAACTAAGCCTGCATTACTGCCATCACTCCATGTTACAATAATTGGAGCTTGACCACCTATAAGGCCTAAGTTAATACTACCATTTGCAGCTCCATAACATGTAATTTGATTAAAAACGGGTTGTATGTCAAAAACGGGTAGGTTTGCAATTATTCTTTGTATTGTTTTCACGCAACCTAAAGCGTCAGTGATGGTGATGTTATAAGTTCCCGGTCCTAAATTGTTTTGAAAGATCCCAGTTGCTAAATTGCTCCAATTTACGACATAAGGACTTACTCCACCTGTAATCGTTAAGTTTATGCTTGCGTCATTAGCTGCATAACAACTTATGGGCGTTGAAGTTACTGAAACAACAATTTCACTTGGTTCTGTTAAAGTACTATTCAGTGTTTTAATTACACCATTTGCATCTGTTATTTTTACCATGTAATTCCCTGCAGACAAACCTGTAAATATTGGATTCAAATTAGTACTGTTTGTTATATTTTGAATACTTACCGCGTTATAAAATAGTTCAAAATTATAAGGAGGAACTGATTCTTGTGTAATTGTAACACCTAATTGGCCATTTGATTCACCAAAACACAATAAATTTTGCAATGCAGTAATTGTATTCACGGCTAATAATTCATTAGGTTCAATTAAATTGAAGGATATAATTCTTGGGCCGCAAATACCATCATTAACAGTTACAGTATACGAACCTGCAATTAAATTGCTAATATCCTCTGTAATAGCGGTGTATCCATTAGGTCCTGACCAACTAAAAGTATAATTGTTTGAGCCTCCTGAAATTGTCAAATCTATGAAGCCATCATTTCCGCCAAAGTAACTAATATTATAATTATTGTAATTTGAAACACTGCTTGTACTTGTTAACGTAGGATTAACTGTTATTTCATAAGTTGTAACTGGTCCTATACACGATCCTCCTAAATTATTGAAAGTTGCAAATGCTGTGTATGAAACTATTAAAGGTGCATTAGTTGAATTTATGAGTGTTTGTAGAGGAATAATACTGGTTCCACTAGTCAAAGCTCCTGTTATTCCTGTTGGGATTGATGCTGTCCAAGTATAATCGTATAGGCCTGTAATTGTTGAACTTAAAGTTATTGGCAATGTTGTCTCTTGATTACAAATAGTTTGATTTCCAATGCTAAATAGCACATCTGGTTTTGGTAAAACAGTTATTAATAGTGTAAATGTATTACCCTGGCATCCAAAAGCTGATGGTGTCACCGTATAGGTGATGGTTTGTGATGTAGCTGTTGTATTGGTTAATGTTTGATTAATTTGTGTTCCACTTCCATTGCTTGCTCCAAGAATTGCAGGGTTGTTTGAAATTGTCCATGTATATATAGTGTTGTTTGGAACAATAGTCGTATTGTCAGGAACTCCATTGCTGCTTGCGTAATTAAATGTTTGTTCGCTGCATAATAACAGTGTTTCATTTGAAATCGACGGCTTAGGCAAAACAGTAATGAGGTACGTAAATTCTATACCTTGACAGGCAGTTGCGTCATTTGTTGTTGCAAATGCTTGATAGGTTATTGTTAAGGACGTATTTGTAGTGTTTATTAGATTTTGAATAGGAATGGTGTCAGTTCCTGATGTTGCTGCTCCAGTAATTCCAACGGGTACTGTTGCATTCCAATTGAAGGATACGCCTGAAGTACTACTTGTTAATTGTACTGGAATTGTATTTTCATTAGAGCAAATTTCTTGATCGTTTTCTGAAAAGAGAACAACTGGACTTGGATTTACAGTTATTGTAAATTGTTCACTACTTCCGACACAACTTATGGAATTATAGATATAGGTTGGTGTTACTGTGATAGTAGCTATCACAGGATTTAGGGAATTGTTTGTTGCTGTAAAAGCATTTATTACTCCTGTTCCAGCTGCAGGAAGTCCAATAGTAGCGTTGTCATTTGTCCAATTGTAGGTTGTAGTTCCAAGCGTACTATTTGTAGAAAAAAAAATTTGATTAGTAGTTGTTCCATTACATAACTCCTGATTTGTAATAGTGTTTACTTGTCCATTTGGGTTGATTGTAATTTCAAAAGTTGCAGCTACTCCATTACAAATTATACCATTAAAGTTATAATATGGTGTTACTGTTATTGTTGCCACTTCTGGTGTGGTTGAGATATTATTGGTTATAAAACTCGGAATATTTCCTATTCCATTGTTTGCTAGTCCAATGGATGTATTATTGTTTGTCCATTCATAGGTAACTATACCACCAGTTGTATTTGTTGAAAAATTAATTGGAGTTGTAGTTATTGCATTGCAAAATGTTACATTAAGAGGTAAATTTACCTGCGCATCTGGGAGTACTGTAATGGTAAATGATTCATTATCTCCTAGACAACTTACCCCATTATATTGTAAAACTGGAGTTACTGTAATTGTTGCAACAATTGGAGAAAGTGTCGGATTATTTACTGTAAAAGTAGGGATGTCTCCAATGCCATTAGATGCTAATCCTATAGATGGAGTGTCATTAGTCCATTCGTAGCTTGTGTTGCCTATTGTATTTGTTGTGGAAAGAGTGATAGAGTTAATTGTTCCGCCGTTACAAATAGTTTCGTTGGAAAGTGGATTAACCTGGGGATTGGGGATCACTGTTATAGTAAAAGTTTCCACTGTACCACTACATGTAACACCATTATTGGTATAATAAGGCGTAATCGTAATGGTTGCAATTATTTCTGAAGTTGATGTATTTAAAGTGGTAAAACTAGGTATTGGACCAGTTCCGCTGGCTGAAAGCCCTATTAGCGGATTGTTGTTTGTCCATTCATAGGTGTTAACTACATTTGTATTTAAGGAAGTAAATGCTATTGGAGTAGTTGTAACGTCCTCACAAAATAACATGTCACTTATTGTATTTACTTGCGCTTCTGGATTTATTATGATGTTAAACACCTTTGGAGTTCCAATACAACTAATACCATTTAAAGTGTATGTTGGCGTAACTTCAATTGTTGCAATAATGGGTGTATTTGTATTATTTTGTGTTATAAAACTTGGGATATTTCCAACACCATTGCTTGCTAATCCTATCGAAGGCGTGTTATTTGTCCAAACATAAGAGGTTATGCCTGATGTATTTGCTGTTGAAAATACAATTTCAGAAGTAGTTGATGCGTTGCAAATTGTTTGATTTGTTATATCGTTTACTTGTGCCTCTGGATGTATTGTTATTGTAAATGATGTTGGTATTCCAGGACATAAAGCACCACTTATCGTATTGACAGGCGTAATTGTAATAGTACTGGTTATAGGGCTTGTGCTTGAATTGGTTGCTGTAAAATTTATATTGCCATTCCCATTAGATGGTAATCCAATGGCAGTATTGGAGTTCGTCCAGGTATATAGATTAGCATTAGTTCCTGTAAAATTTATTGAGTTTACAACTTCTCCGTTACAAAAGAATAAATCTGATTTTGGATCAATGCTAGGAGTTGGTAATACAATTAAATCTACATTTTGCGAGGCTACCTCACAAGGGCCATCTGGGTCATTGCTTGTTAATGTTAATGTAACTGTCCCAACATATCCTGGCATGGGTGTATATGTAGTATTTAAATTAGTAGGGTTTGAAAAAACGCCTCCATTTAATGAACTCCAACTTGCAGATGAAGCTGCACCACCAATACTACCATTTAAAACGATGCTGCCATTTTCACAAAGTGGGGTATAAGTTCCTGTAGCTACAGTTGCTTCTGAATTAAAATTTGTGGTAAATGTTGCGGTTGCAATTGTACATGGTGCAATAGGAGTGTCAGATGTTAAGGTGAAGGTAATACTTCCAATAAAATCTGTAGGTGGTGTATAGGTTGGATTTAAATCAGTAGCACTTGGAGAAAATATTCCTCCAGCCAGTGAAGATGTCCAGGTTCCTCCAGTAACTCCTCCGGTAATTGAACTGGTTAATTGAATACTTGTGTTCACACAAGTTGCTAAAGGAACATTGGCGGTTAAATTTACAGATGGTACTACTGTAATTGAACTAATGTAACTATTACTACCGCATTCATTACTTATTGTTAAGGTATAATTGTAAACTCCAGGACTGTTAAAAATAAGCACTGGACTAGCATCATTTATACCAGAGATACTTGTTGGAGGAGTTGCTCCAAAATCCCAAGTGTAAGAAACAGGGTCATTGGCATAACAATTATAAACAACTGGATTTAAAGTGATTGTATTTCCTTCACAAATTGTTTCTGCTGTAAGTGTAGTAATTGGTTTTCCTTTTACTATAAATGTATTTGTTTTAGTATCTGGTTGGCACAAGGCACCTGCTGTAGGCGTATTTAGTGAGGTGGTTAAACTTATATTATATATTCCAGGTGAATTTATCAATATTTCAGGCGCTAATGCTGTTGCATTTCCACTAGAAAATGACCAACCGTTAGCGCTAAAACTTGGGCAATTGTTTGGATTGCTTGGTGTAACGGTCCAGTTGTAGTTGTTAGTGTTAGCGCAACCTGGATTACTTGAATTATTTGTGGTAGTTATAATTGTTGGCGCACATAAGGAATTACTTATCGTACTGAAATCTGCTGTTACTCTTGGTGTTACACAAATTGTTTGTGTAGCCGAACTAATGCCACATAAATTTGAGCCTGTATAAAAAGTAATTGTGTAATTTCCAGGTTGCAAAAAAGTAACATTCAAAACACTTGCGGCGGATGGCAACCAAGCGCCTGGATTGTTAGATTGATTGTTGTTATATCCGAAGTTGTTCGGACAACTGATAAAAGGATTAGCTGTTAATATACCTCCAGTACTAGTTGCTAGAAGTCCTGATGGTCCTGATATCGTCCAGTATTTTTTATAGGTTTGTGTACAAGTATAAGTGGGCGGACCTCCAATATTATAACCACCTTGTGTATTATCACTAATAGCTACTGTTGTACCCTCACAAATTATATTGTTGTTTGGAGTGCGAGTGAAATTAGCTATTGGTGCCGATTGTATATTTATAGGTCCAACAGCGTTTGTGCTATTGCCACATGGATTTGATATTGTAATGGATGCTTGATAAGAGTTTGGGTATACCGTACTGTTAATGTTTGAAGTTGTGCCGCAGGAACTATCAAGAAATTGATGGGTAATTGTAGCAGGAGGAGGGTGATTGAACGTTACAGGGGCGGTTCCATCATTGACTTGAAACGTATAAAGTGTTCCGGGCGTATTTTGTGCGCCTGTTAATAAATTATAAGTTACACTTCCCGGGTTACATAAAGCTGGAATTCCCACGGCACTAATGGTGGCGGTAGGTATAGCTCCAACATATAGATTGTATATTCGTTGACTACTACAGGCATTTGAAAGTACAACGGTATACGTTAACGTATAATATCCTGCTGTGGTGTAAAAATGAAAAGTTTCCCCAAGATTTGCTCCTGTGAAGGTATCCGTGGTTCCATCACCCCAGTTAAAAATATGTTGCGTACTTGCGTTTGTTTGTGTGGATTGCGTGGTACATGAAAATAGACCACCTGCGATAGCAGCATCATTGCTGCAATAGGTAAAATAATTTTGATTATTATATATAGTTGCTGCCCAAAGATTACCATCAACTAAAGCAATAGCCGGAGCACTGGGTTGGTTATCGGTAACTAGTACGGTTATGCTGTAGCTGTTTGTGTTGTCTAGTGTTAAAGTGGCTGTGTAGGTCCCTGGCGTATTGTATATGATCGTATGTGGCCCCGCTGTAGTGGCTGTTGCTATGGAACCACCAGGAAACTGCCAATTATAATTTGTACTTGCTGTTGTTCCTGTTGAGCTATCTGAAAACACAACGGATTGTGTTTTACAAATAGTTACTGTGCCAATTACGGCTGCTGGATTGGTTGTAAACTGTGCTGTTGCAACAATGCTATAGGCGCTTTCTGATAGAAAAAATACAAATAAAAGTAATTGTATTTTGAAAAAAGGTACTATATGTCTTTCCATAGACGCTTAGTTTAAAATGAATAGGTCAAGTTTTAGTAAAAAAACAACTAACGGAGGGCGCTTCGTTATTGCGTTGTTAATTTATTGCACTAATATATTACTTTTTTTTTAGTAATACTATTTTTTTAATAAAAACATGTTTCCATATTTGAATCGTTGATTGTGTTTGCATAAAAATGTCAAATTTTATGATTAAATAGAAAAAATGTATCAGGATTCTTTTAACGCTAATTTTTGTCTTCTCGATGTAATTTTCTAACGGAACGCAAGTCTTTGGATTTTTTTAATATTGTTTTTTTAAAAAAATAATAATACATTTGCACTTGATAACTACTGAATTGTGTACTTGTTATAGTTTATTACACTAAATAAAATAGATAAATATGAAGCATATTGTACGTAAATTATTATTTTTTATTGTTGTATTGTTTTTTAATTTTGTTAATGGACAAACTACGGTG
>JBIKZB010000271.1:0-2796 GCA_044354955.1 Flavobacterium sp.
ACCTATTGTATTGAAGCTTTAATGCAAGATGGAAAGGCATTGCAAGCGGGAACTTCGCACTTTTTAGGTCAAAATTTTGCCAAAGCTTTTGATGTTAAATTTGCGAATAAAGAAGGAAAACAAGAGCATGTGTGGGGAACTTCTTGGGGAGTTTCAACCCGATTAATGGGTGCTTTAGTAATGACACATTCTGATGATAAAGGTTTGGTGTTACCTCCAAATTTAGCGCCAATTCAAGTAGTTATTGTTCCAATTTATAAAACAGAGGAGCAATTTGATGCAATTTCTGAGCAAGTAAATGCTTTAACTGCTGAATTAAGAAAGTTAGGTATTTCTGTAAAATATGATAATAGAGACACGCAAAAACCAGGATTTAAATTTGCAGAATGGGAATTAAAAGGTGTTCCAGTTAGAATTGCCCTTGGACCAAACGATTTAGAAAACGGAACCTACGAAATTGCGAGAAGAGATAATTTGTCAAAAGAAGTAGTTTCTAAAGAAGGAGTAGCATCGTATATTCAAAATTTATTAGAGACTATTCAAAATGATATGTTTGCTAAAGCATTGGAATACAGAGATACTCATATAACAGAAGTGAATTCTTTCGAAGAGTTTAAAGAGTTGTTAGAAACCAAAGGAGGCTTTTTAGCAGCTCATTGGGACGGTACAGCTGAAACAGAAGAAAAGATTAAAGAACTAACAAAAGCAACCATTAGATGTATTGCTTTGGATAGGGTAGAAGAGGCTGGAAACTGTATGTTTACTGGTGCTCCGTCTAAAGGAAGGGTTCTTTTTGCTAAAGCATACTAAAAAAAAATAAAAATTTTTATTGAAGGTCTTGCAGAAATCAAAATTAGTTGTATTTTTGCACTCGCATTACAAAAATAATGTAATGGCCCGTTCGTCTATCGGTTAGGACGCCAGGTTTTCATCCTGGTAAGAGGGGTTCGATTCCCCTACGGGCTACAAATATTGAGATTAAAAAGAATTGGTTAATGGCCCGTTCGTCTATCGGTTAGGACGCCAGGTTTTCATCCTGGTAAGAGGGGTTCGATTCCCCTACGGGCTACAAAATTAGTTGTAAATAAGTTTTGTAAAATAATAATTGGTGTCTCGGTTGTTATTTTATTAGTTAAAACCAAAGTGTTTGCCTAGGCGAATGTGGGAGGTTTTTCTTTTTTAACTAGTAGTTTATAACAATTATTACAATTAAAAAAAGAACAAAATGGCAAATCATAAATCTGCTTTAAAAAGAATTAGAAGTAACGAGAAAAGAAGAGTATTAAATAGATACCAACACAAAACTACTCGTAACGCAATCAAAGCTATTCGTTTAGCTACTGATAAAGCTGAGGCTTCTGCAAAATTATCAACTGTAATTTCTATGATTGATAAATTAGCTAAGAAAAATATCATTCATGATAATAAAGCTTCTAACTTAAAATCAAAATTAACTAAACACGTAGCTTCTTTATAGTCTACTGTTAGTAAAATATACTAAAGCTCTCATTTCGAGAGCTTTTTTTATATATTACTATTATGTTATTTCTACTAAAGTATTGATTACTATAGTGTTTTTATCAAAATAAACATTACCTTTGCACCTTCAAAAAATTAATAAATGACTTCTATTAGAAACATCGCAATTATTGCACACGTTGACCACGGTAAGACTACTTTGGTTGATAAAATTATGTACCACTGTCAGTTGTTTCGTGAAAACGAAAATACTGGAGATTTGATCTTAGATAATAATGACTTAGAGCGTGAAAGAGGTATTACTATTACTTCTAAGAACGTTTCTGTGACTTATAAAGGAACAAAAATCAACATTATCGATACTCCTGGACACGCCGATTTTGGTGGTGAAGTAGAGCGTGTACTTAATATGGCTGATGGTGTTTGTCTTTTAGTTGATGCTTTTGAAGGGCCAATGCCTCAAACGCGTTTCGTATTACAAAAAGCTATTGACTTAGGATTAAAACCTTGTGTGGTTATTAATAAAGTAGACAAAGAAAACTGTACGCCAGAAGAAGTACATGAAAAAGTTTTCGACTTAATGTTTGAATTAGGCGCTACAGAAGAACAATTAGATTTCCCAACAGTTTATGGTTCGGCTAAAAACAACTGGATGTCTGATGACTTCAGAAACCAAACAGATAATATTGAGCCTTTATTAGATATGGTTTTGGCAAACGTGCCAGCTCCTAAAGTATCTGAAGGAACTCCTCAAATGTTAATTACTTCTTTAGACTTCTCTTCATTTACAGGTCGTATCGCGATTGGTCGTTTAGAAAGAGGTGTTTTAAAAGAAGGAATGCCTATTTCTTTGGTTAAAAGAGATGGTAAAGTAATCAAATCAAGAATTAAAGAATTACACACTTTTGAAGGTCTTGGTCGTAAAAAAGTAGACGAAGTAATTGCTGGAGATATTTGTGCAATTATTGGAATTGAAGGATTTGAAATTGGAGATACTATCGCTGATTTTGAAAACCCAGAAGCGTTACAAACTATTGCTATTGATGAGCCTACAATGAGTATGTTGTTCACAATTAACGATTCACCTTTCTTTGGTAAAGAAGGAAAATTTGTAACATCACGTCATATTAGAGATCGTCTAACTAAAGAATTAGAGAAAAACTTAGCGATGAAGTTAGGTGAAACTGATTCTGCTGATAAATTCATGGTTTTTGGTCGTGGAGTTCTTCACTTATCGGTTCTTATTGAAACTATGAGAAGAGAAGGGTATGAGTTACAAATTGGTCAGCCACAGGTAATTATCAAAGAAATCGATGG
>JBIKZB010000041.1:0-9629 GCA_044354955.1 Flavobacterium sp.
TGAAGTAGTTAAGCCAAAAGCTAAAGCAACTAGAAAACCAAAAACAGAAGAATAACATTTAAAATATAACATCATGGCTCACAAGAAAGGTGTCGGTAGTTCGAAGAATGGTAGAGAATCAGAATCGAAACGTTTAGGCGTTAAGATTTATGGTGGTCAAGCTGCTATTGCTGGAAACATCATTGTTAGACAAAGAGGTTCTAAGCACAACCCAGGTGAAAATGTTTACATGGGTAAAGATCATACTTTACATGCTAAAGTTGATGGAGTTGTAAAATTCCAAAAGAAAGCGGAAAACAAATCATATGTATCTGTAATTCCTTTCGAAGCTTAATAATCTTTATTAGCAACATAAAAAAACCTCTCCAAATGGAGAGGTTTTTTTATGCTTGTGTCTTGTCCTATAAAAATTGAACTATTATTTTATTTTGAGTTTAGCACTATTGTTGTAAAATGAAAGAAATTGTGAACATGACTCTAAATAGCAGTATAATTATTAAAAAAATAAATGCCTGATATTATTATACCATTTTTTTGTTTTCATTTTTAATGAATAACAAGATTTATTGAGAATTAAACATTTAAGCTTAATTAACGCCAAACAACTATTTAAAAACCCAAATTTATATTTATCACACAAACTAATAAAGAATAACTAAATTTCAAAAAAGGTAAATTATAGTAAATTCTCAATATATTCTTTTATGTAAACATGAATTAGAAGAGCAACTCATCTAAAGGTCAGTAAAGTAAAACTTTCTTAAAAAATGTGTTAATTTTTTTTTGAAATATAAACATGAGATGAAAAAAACTAAATTTCTATAAAACTTTAACTCTATTGCTAAATAAAAAATAAAAATATCAAATGTTAAGTAGATTTTAAGAAATGCGTAACTATACTCCATTTATTAGTATTATTTTTGAATCTTATTACAAACCACCATTTATATGAAATCCATATTTTCTAAAAAAATTTCAATTTCTTATATTTCTGCCATTGCAACAGTTGCTATCACCTGTTTTTCAACTTTTCTGGTTTCTAGTTTTGTTTTTAAAGAAACAAATAATAAAGATTTAGGCGTATCAGAAGCAACCAGTTTATGTAGTTATAAAGTAAAACGATTAGATGGCTTCAGTTTCATCAAGCCATTGATGTTTGTTGATGAGGAATGTGAAGGAAATAATTTAGCACAAATTAAACATGAAATAAATACTATTATTCAGAAACACAAATCAATGAGTAATGTTATTTCTACTTCTGTTTATTTGAGAGACTATAATAATGGTGATTGGATGACGATTAATGATGATTTACAGTATGAACCAGGTTCATTGTTTAAAGTACCTATTTTAATTGCTTACCTTAAAATGAGTGAAGATATTCCAGGGCTTTTGGATCAAGAATTATTATTTCATACCCCTTTTGATATTGGGAAAAATGTTGCATTTCAATCTAAAAACATACAGTTAGGTCATAAATACAAAATAAGAGAATTATTAAAATACATGATAGCATATTCTGATAACAATGCAACTGCTATATTAAATAATAATTTAAAACCTGAAGTTTTAACTAAATTATTTTTAGATTTAAATTTAGAAGTTCCAAATCCAAAAGCAAAGCATTATTATTTTACACCAAAGAATTATTCTTTATTTATGAGAGCTATTTATAATGCTTCATATTTATCAGATGAAAATTCTGAATTTGCAGCGGAATTATTAGGAAAATGTAATTTTAAAGAAGGCATTTTGAGTGGTTTACCAAAAGATATAAAAATAGCTCATAAATTTGGTGAATCTGGAACCGACCAAGAACGTCAATTGCATGAATCAGCAATTGTATATCTTAAAAACAAACCCTATTTATTAACTATTATGACAAAGGGGAAAGACAACACCTCTTTAACTAATATTATTAGTGAAATATCCACAGCAGTGTATAATAATATGCTCAATCAAGCCGAAGAAGTTTTTTAGCATTAGCTACTCCTCAATAAACATAGAAACTTACTTTCAAATTAAATACAGTTTTAATTTAATTGTATTATTTGAATAAATTCCAATTATTTATAATTTCTTTTGAATACTATATCTGAATTGTTTTAATTGTAAAAATTTAAATTACATTGAACAATTAAAAATCGAAATTATTTATTGTATTAACTTTAGCATAAAATCAAATTCAAACAAATAAGTCCGATAAAATATCGGACTTATTATTGTCAAAATAAATTATAAATTAGTCTAAATTTCTAGAATATTAAAGTTTTAATTAAAACTAATTAAGGATTAACTTCTCTGAATAATTTAAATTGGCACCTGTTAATTTAACAATATATACACCCGAATTCAAACTATTCAACTCCATTGAATAATTACCAGAAAAATCTACCGTTTTAACATTTACTAACCTACCGTTTACATCAAACAGTTCTACTTTTAAATCCCCAACATAATTTGAAACTGAAATATTAATTAAATCAGTTGCGGGATTTGGATAGATTTTAACGTTACTAGACAGAGAAAAATCAGTAGCTGAAAGCGTTGTATTGGTAAACAAACCTGAGAACAAACCTCTTCCGTATGTAGCTGCATAAACCGTGTAGTCATTTCTCATATCTAAATCAGTAACTTTAACATTACTCATACCATTATAAGATTGAATCCAAGTTGGAGAGGCTGTATTAAAATTATTACAATACCAAATTCCTAAATCTGTTCCAATAATAACCTCAGTAGCAAAACCTCCAACATTTTTTAGTGGATTTGGCAAAATTGCTTTAACAGGAATATCTGGGAAATTACCTTCTTTATTTAACCAAGTAACTCCACCATCTTTTGTATACCAAATACTAACCACATTATAGTTATACATTGTTACAAAAATTTCATTATTTGACGCTCCATATTCAACATCAGAAATACTTCCCACAAAAGAAGGGCCAGAAATATCAGCCCATGCAGCAGTTGCATTTGCCGTAGTAACCCTTAACAGTTTTCCTAAACGAGTTCCTACTAGTAAAGTTGTAGAAACAGTAGTGTAAGGTGAAACAGCAAATGCCGTTGGCGAAGCAGTCAAAAGCGGATGTGTTAAATTTGTTCTACCAATAGTTCCTGACTTAATGTTAGAATATCTTCTTATTTGAAATACTCCAGCAGAAGTTGTATAATCTGCATATAAAATATCAAGACTAGAATCTAATACCATAGGAGCAATAAAAGCTCCATTATTGCCATCGTTATCATTATCCAAAGCTCTAACTGCAACTATGCTTGAACCTGGCAAGGGCCTTAAATTTATACTTTCGTTATATACATAATTGGAAATATAGTACTTATCTGCTCCTTGATCAAAAATTGTAAAAGCACCATCCCCACCTTGAGATTGAGTGCTACGATTTATATTGGCTGATGCATTTTCAATATAGTGAGTTCCATTATCCTGAGCTCCCGCTGCAAAAAATTCACCTGTCAAACCACTTACAACTTGAGTTGGAGCTACACCTATACTGTAAAACTGTGTAATATTTAAACCATTAACTCTTGTTGCGATTGCAGTTGTAGAAGTTGGCGCAGCAGATAAGCTTGAAGCATAACTTACACCACCATCATGTGCAAAAATTGCTTGATTAGCATTACCTGGTCTAAAAGTCATTGAATGTTGGTCTGCATGAACTACAGAAACTCCAGTTGCATAACCAGAAGACCATTTTGATATTGTTTGCCATGAAGCACCGCTATTTGTTGAGCGATGGATATCTATACCTCCAATATAAACTATCGCATCATTAGTTGGATCTACTTTAATCATCAAATCATAAAAAGCCTGACCTCTACAAAAATCTGTTGTTGTTGTTCCATGAATTGCTGCTGGTTCAGACAATGGAGTTGTAGTTGCAAAAGAATTTGTTGTCAAATAAATATTTGCCTCACTTGACTCTTCAACTAAAACATAAATTTTATTTGGATTTGTAGATGAAAGAGCAATTTGAGTTCTGTCTCCATTAATCACATTATATTTTTGAGTGAAACTTATCCCATTTGCCGATTGAAGAATCGTTCCGCCTCCATCTCCATAAACTACACTATTGGATGTTGCTAACCATATCGAATTATCAGAACCGATTTCGATATCATTTGGGCAATATTTAATATTATTTGATGTAAGTCCCAAACTTAACTCTGTCCATGAAACACCTCCATCAGTTGATTTATAAAGACCATATTGAGGTCCACCTAAATAAGTTACTGAATTTGCTGCACCATAAAAAGAATCTCCGGCTGCTACATATAATTCGGAAACTCCACCATTATTTCTAACTTTTATATCATTTACATGTTGAATACCAGGCACTAAGTTACCAGTAAAGCCTCCTGGATTAGTAGGGTTTAAAGTTACATTAATTTCATTTACCGCTATGGAAGCTTCTAATAAATCTCCATCTGTTTTCGATATCATGAGCGAAGGTATAATAATTGTTCCTGCTGTATCAGTTCCACCCATAGGTATAGGTGTTCCTTCCACATTATTCATCACAATTACAGCTACAGCACCAGCATCTTGAGCATTTTGAATTTTTTGAGTAAAATTACAAGAACCTCTCCTTATTAGCGCTATTTTACCATCTAACTCAGAAGAATTTATAATTGAACTACAACCCAACGAAGGTGTTGTCGATCCATCATTAACTAAAATCAGTCTAGCGTTTATTGAAAAATCTATTGTTCCTCCAAACGCAGTAGTTGGATAAGAAGGGTAACTACCTGCAACACCAGAAGGTGAATTCACAACAACGTTCGACGCAGATTGAAAAACAGTAGGTCCAGTAATACCTCCAAATATTTTATTCCAAGTTATTCCGCTATCAATTGACTTCCAAACACCATCACCATTTACATCGCCACCAACATAAGACTCTCCTGTTCCTAAATAAAAAATATTTGTGTTAATAGGATCATATGTTATTGATGATATAGCCAAATTATCTGGAATATTAACTCTAGTCCAAGCTGTATTTATTGTAATATCATTATTAACCCATAAGCCTCCACTTACTCCACCGGCAAAAACTCGCTTGTAAGTTGCATCATTAGGGTCAAACATAATAGCTCTAACTCTACCTCCAACATTATTTGGACCTCTTTCAATCCAATTATTATTAGAAGCGTCCCCAGGAACTCTTCCAACGGCTAAAGCTTCTTGTCTTTCTCTTTGTAATTGTTCTCTAGCTTGTATTAATTTTTCAGGTGTAGGTTTACCTGTAATTGGATCCATTGTTAGCTCCCACTCCATTTCGTAATATTTCTTAGGAGGGATTCCAAGTGCCTTTCTTTCCTTCTTAGACAATGTCAAAGATTTTTGGTAAGGTGAATTTGCTAAGTTTTTAGCGTGTTTTTTTCGTGCTATTTTTGCTTGCTTCTTAATCAAAGACTTATTTAAAGCTACAGCGGTAGATTTGTTTAATTTCGACTCGCTTTTTGAATCATTTGACTGACCAAAATTCATAGTAAAAATAAACATAGCAATAATTAAAAAAAGTGATTTTTTTTCATATTTTGGGGTTAATTTATTTCATATTTATAATGAAATTAGTACTTTAAACAAATTTTCAAAATAATTAACAATTTATTTACCTATTTAACTTTTGTTTGCTTGTATCGTTTTATATAATTCTAGAGCTTTTCCATCCGTTAAAAGCGAAACAAAATGACAAATATGTAACAATCTGTCGTAAAGATTTTCCTTTTGAAATTGAAAACGCTCTGGCAATAATTTTAGCAACAATTCATCATAATTAGATGCCGTACCGTTCTCTTTTTTATTGTAAGCCGTACAAAATCCATCCAATAAATTATTAATAATCTTATACCCCATCACTTCTTTTTGAATAACCTCTCTGCTTTGGTATACGTTTTTAACACTAATCTGGATAATGTCGTTCATTTGCGCTTTGTACTGGCTTTTATCCATCAATGCAAATGGAAATTCTCCTGCTAAAATAGCTTTTTCATTCTCCATAAAAACCGCCACTGCATCGTTAATTAAACTTCCAATGGCTAAGGCTCGCAAATAACTGATTCTATCTTCTTTAGTAACTAATTCGTTGTATTTTTTTGTATCGATTCCGTTTTTGACTAATTTTATTAGGTATTCTAAGGCATATTCTTCTGGAATCCAACCCAAATTAATCCCATCTTCAAAATCGATTATAGTATAACATATATCATCAGCCGCTTCAACCAAATACGCTAATGGATGGCGCTCAAAACCAATATCATTTCCATGTTTATTAGCAATCAATCCTAATTCATTAGCAACCTCAACAAAAAAAGCTTTATCCGATTGAAAGAAACCGTATTTTTTGTCACAAATTTTTTGGGTTGGTTTTTTGGGTAAACTCTCTTTTGGGTATTTCATAAAAGCGCCTAATGTAGCGTACGAAATTCGTAAACCTCCTTCAATTCCTTCTCGAGAGGCCGCTAAAACTGAAAAACCATTCGCATTTCCTTCAAAATCGATTAAATCTTGCCATTGCTTTTCGGTTAATTGCTCTTTGTATTGCAGTCCGTTTCCAGTCTTAAAATATTCGCCAATGGCTTTTTCTCCCGAATGTCCGAAAGGTGGATTTCCAATATCGTGTGATAATGCTGCTGCGGCTACAATCGCTCCAAAATCATTAGGTTGATAGCCGTGCACTTCTTGTAAATGCGGATAGTTAGCTATAATTTGCTTTCCTATCAAACGCCCCAATGAACGCCCCACTACCGAAACTTCTAAACTATGCGTCAATCGATTGTGTACGAAATCGGTTTTTGAAAGTGGTATAACTTGCGTTTTGTCTTGTAAACTTCTAAAAGCGGCAGAAAAAATAATTCGGTCATAATCTACTTCAAAGCCTAAACGAGTGTCGTCTTGCTCTTTTCGTAACCGTTTACTAGTGTCGCCTTGTCTTTTTAAAGACAATAATTGTTCCCACTGCATCATGTGAATTCAGATTAAAGATTGCGGATTTATGATTTTAAGGATTACTCTTTTTCGTTAGCCAAAAAGAAATTTCTCGATTTTTTTGGATACTGATTATAACTTTTATCGCTCGGATTCACGATTACCGACTTGATATTGATTTCGTCTCCTAACTTGAAGTTTTTTTCTGTGTATTGGTAATCCAATAAATATTCGCCACAGAAATAGTTTCCGTCTGCGTCTTTTTCAATGATTCCTGTATGAACGCCTTTTTTATCTTTTGACATAATTTTCTATTTTTTTCAAATGTACGAATTGAATTGGTAATTATAAAAACAAAAACAGCCATCAAATGACAGCTGTTTTCTATATTCTATTTTCTTTCTTCTATTTTCTATAATTAAGAACCACACATTTCACAATCTTCTGGACCAGCGTTTCTGGCCATTTCGATCATTGCTCTGTATTCTTCTGTTGTCATTTCTGCTGGTTCTTCTAAAACTGCAATAGCTTCTACCTTTTTAACTTCAACTTGTGGCTCTTTTACTTCGATTGGAGCTGCTGCTTTATCGTTATTTAAAGTAAACTTAATGGCATCCACCGCAGATTTTGTTCTTAAATAGTACATTCCCGTTTTTAAACCTGATTTCCAAGCATAAAAATGCATTGACGTTAATTTAGCATAATTTGCATCTTGCATAAATAAGTTCAACGATTGCGATTGATCAATAAAATAGCCTCTTTGACGGCTCATATCGATGATGTCTTTCATTGACATTTCCCAAACGGTTTTGTATAATTCTTTTAAATCTTGCGGAATTCTTTCAATGTTTTGAACGGAACCATTGTGACGCATGATTTCTTGCTTCAATGTTTCGTTCCACAAACCTCTTTCTACTAAATCGTTTAATAAATGTTTGTTTACTACGATGAATTCTCCAGACAATACACGACGTGTATAAATATTTGAAGTATACGGTTCAAAAGCTTCGTTGTTTCCTAAAATCTGAGATGTTGAAGCCGTTGGCATTGGCGCTACTAACAATGAGTTTCTTACTCCATTTGTTGTTACTTCTTTTCTTAAACTTGCCCAGTCCCAACGGCCTGAAAGTTCTTCGTCTTTGATGTTCCAAAGATTGTGTTGGAATTCTCCTTTTGAAATTGGCGAACCTTCAAAAGTTGAATAAGCTCCTTCTTCTTTAGCCATTTCCATAGAAGCGGTTACAGCTGCAAAATATAAGGTTTCGAAAATTTCTTGATTCAGTTTTTTAGCTTCATCACTCGTAAAAGGCATTCTCAACAAGATAAAAGCATCTGCTAAACCTTGTACTCCTAATCCAATTGGACGGTGACGCATATTTGAATTTTCTGCTTCAACGACTGGATAGTAATTTCTATCGATTACCTTATTTAAATTACGTGTTACGCGTTTTGTTACGTTATATAACAATTCGTGATTAAACGCTCCATTTTCAACAAACATTGGCAACGAAATAGACGCCAAGTTACATACTGCAATTTCATCTGGAGAAGTATACTCCATGATTTCAGTACATAAATTAGACGAACGAATAGTTCCTAAATTCTTTTGGTTCGATTTTCTGTTCGCTGCATCTTTGTACAACATGTAAGGTGTTCCTGTCTCAATTTGAGATTCAAGAATTTTTTCCCAAAGCTCTCTTGCTCTGATTGTTTTTCTTCCTTTTCCTTGTGCTTCGTATGATAAATATAACGCTTCAAATTCATCGCCATAAACTTCGTCTAAACCTGGACATTCGTTTGGACACATTAATGTCCAAGTTGTATCTTCTTCTACGCGTTTCATGAATAAATCAGAAGTCCACATGGCGAAGAATAAATCTCTAGCACGCATTTCTTCTTTTCCTGTATTCTTTTTCAAATCTAAGAATTCGAAAATATCCGCATGCCAAGTTTCTAAATAAATTGCAAAACTTCCTTTACGTTTTCCTCCACCTTGATCTACGTAACGAGCTGTGTCGTTGAAAACACGTAACATTGGAACGATTCCGTTTGAAGTTCCATTTGTGCCACGAATGTATGAACCTGTTGCACGAACATTGTGAATTGCTAAACCAATTCCTCCCGCTGATTGCGAGATTTTAGCCGTTTGTTTTAACGTATCGTAAATCCCATCAATACTATCATCTTTCATGGTTAATAAGAAACAAGACGACATTTGAGGCTTTGGAGTTCCTGCGTTGAATAATGTTGGAGTAGCATGTGTAAAGAACTTTTTCGACATTAATTCGTACGTTTCTATTACAGATTCCAAATCATTTAAGTGAATTCCAACTGCCACACGCATTAACATTTGTTGTGGACGTTCTACAATTTTTCCGTTAATTCTTAATAAATACGAGCGTTCTAAGGTTTTGAAACCAAAGTAATCGTAGTTAAAATCACGGTTATATATAATGTGCGAATTTAAAAATTCTGCATTTTCTTTGATTACTTCATATACCTCATCAGAAAGCAAAGGAGCTGCCTGATTGGTTCTTGGATTTACATAATGATGCATTTCACTCATCGTTTCCGAGAATGATTTGTTGGTATTTTTGTGTAGATTAGAAATTGCAATACGAGCCGCTAGTTGGGCATAATCTGGGTGTGTAACCGTCATGGAAGCTGCGGTTTCTGCTGC
>JBIKZB010000042.1:0-9625 GCA_044354955.1 Flavobacterium sp.
ACGAATCATAGCAGTTACGCTTAATCCCATCGCAAACATGAAGGTTAATGAAGCCAAGCTTAACGCAATCTGATTCGCAGCCTGACTCGTTGTTCCAATCATTCCACACAACCAAATGGCTCCAGTAAACAAAGCCACTTCAAAGAACATTTGCATGGCAGAAGGCATTCCAATTTTAATGATTTTTTGGTTGACTTCTTTCTTGATTTCTTTTAAGCTAAACCCTTTAAAATAGGGATGGAATTTTGGTTTTAGATTCATTATGTAGTGCATATAGCCTAACATTACAAAACGAGAAACAATAGTTCCTAAAGCGGCTCCAACGATGCCCCACTTTGGAAAAATCCAAATTCCGTAGATAAGAAAGTAGTTTATAACCACATTTGTGATATTTCCAATAATGGTTGCCCACATCGAATATTTAGTTTCACTCAAACCGTCTGCAAATTGTTTGTATGCTTGGTACATAATTAGCGGAATCAACGAAAAACCTACAATATCTAAATACGGTTTTGCCATTTCCACTACTGCTTCTGGTTGTCCCATGTAAGCAATCAGTGGTTTGGAAAAGAAAATTAAAGTAAATAAAGCAACCCCTAAAATCGTACACAAATACAATCCATGATGAAAAGCTGAACGACCGCCAGCGACATCATTTTTTCCATCTGATTCCGCTACTAAAGGTGTAATGGCAGTTGAAAATCCAATTCCTAATGACATCGCTATGAATACAAAACTGTTTCCTAATGACACTGCTGCCAATTCGGTTGGACCTAATTTTCCGACCATGATATTATCCACAATTCCCACAACGGTATGGCCTAACATTCCTAAAATAATAGGGTAGGCAAGTTTTAAGTTGTAGGAAAATTCTTTGGTGTAGTCAGAAAAAGTCATTTTGGCAATTTTGAGGCAAAGGTAATAATTTGAAAAGGATTTAAAGAAAAAACCTGACAGGATTCAGAATCTTGTCAGGTTTAACTATTTGTGAGTTTAATTTACTTTTTAATATGTGTGTTTATCGTGTCACTTTCAATAAGTCCATCTCGTAAACGAATGATTCTGTGGGCATAAGCGGCAATATCTTCTTCGTGAGTTACTAAGATTACCGTATTTCCGTTGGCGTGAATTTCGTTAAATAAATTCATGATTTCCACCGAAGTTTTACTGTCTAAGTTTCCGGTTGGCTCATCGGCTAAAATGATAGATGGTTTGTTTACCAAAGCTCTAGCCACCGCTACACGCTGACGTTGACCTCCTGAAAGTTGATTGGGTTTGTGATCCATTCTGTCGTTCAAACCTACTTGTGTCAACACTTCTGTAGCACGTTCCACACGTTCTGATTTGGAATGACCTGCATAAACCATTGGTAAAGCTACATTATCTAAAGCCGTTGTTCTTGGCATTAAGTTGAACGTTTGAAAAACGAATCCAATTTCTTTATTACGAATTCCTGCTAATTCATCGTCTTGCATTTCACTTACATGTTTCCCGTTCAAAACATAAGTTCCAGAAGTTGGTGTATCCAAACAGCCTAAAATATTCATCAAAGTTGATTTTCCAGAACCTGAAGGTCCCATCAACGCTACATATTCGCCTTTATTGATTTCTAAATCGATGCCTTTTAATACATATACGATTTCGTTCCCTAAAGGAAAATCTCTTTTGATATTGGTTATTTTAATTAACGGATTTGCCATAATGAAATTAGAATTTAAAAGTTTGAATTCAGAAAATTGACTTCAAAACTATCTATAAGTAGAAAAAGAAAGGAATTTGTTACATAAATAAAGCAAAACAATGATTTAATTTATCATTAAATACAACCATTGACCAAATTTATATCCTGATTTAAACAATTAAATGATTCCCAATACAATAATAAAAGGAAGTATAAATTTGAAATATTTTGATTTAAAAAACGAAAGATTTTCCATAATAACCAATTTATAGCTGTTTGATTATTAGTGCGAAAATATAAATTTTGTTACAACTAAAAACGAATTCTTTCAAACAAATGCGAACTAATCGTTTTATTTGGATTGATGATAAAATGTTCTTTTTCTTGTTCGATTCTAAAAAAGACAATTCCCCATTGAAACGTATCGATTGTAACCGAAACTTTTGGATGATTTTTTATGATTTCCCAAGCTTCTTCCATATCAGCGGACCAATGAATGTCATCGAAAATCCAAACGGAATCATTTGAAATGGTTGGAAGTAACGCTTCAAAATAAGCTAAAGTCGCCTTTTTGGAATGATTGCCATCGAAGTAAACCAAATCGAAGATTTGAGGTTTCGAGTTTAAGGTTTCAGGTTTGAAGTTCTCAAAAAATAAATTAAATTCTGTGTTAACAAACTCAATAGCATTATTTGTAAACTTGAAACTTGAAACTTGAAACATTTTTTTTGCAGTAGTCATTGTATTCGGACAACCTTCTAAAGTAATAATTTTTGCTTTTTCATTTCCCAATGAAAGAGCAGAAGTGGCTAATCCTAACGAAGTTCCAATTTCTAAAACGTTTTTTGGTTGAAAATAGCGAACAATTCTAAAAAGCAATTCCGCATTTTTTGGAGTAATTCCAGCGGTTTTTGCAATTTTTGAGATTTCTCGAGTATTTGATTTAAAAACTCGTGAACCTGCACCAAAATCAGTAACTTCAATCGTGTTTTTATTTTCTAAAAGCGATTTTCTATACGATTTTAAGGTTTCGTATTCTGGATACTTTGTGTTGTCATAAAAACATTTCGTAACCAAATCAAACACAAATGGCGAATGCACTCCATGTTCGTTTTTGGAATGGAAAAGGAATTTTAGGTAGGATTTAATTATAGTCACAGTTTTCAGTCACAGTTTTCAGTCACAGTTTTCAGTCACAGTTTTCAGTCACAGTTTTTCCTGCGTACTGAGACTGAGACTGCAAACTAGTTTTTATTCCATTTTCGAACTCAACTCAAACCAACGTTCTTCTTTTTCTTCTAAAGACTGAATGATTTTTTGTAATTCGTTTGCTTTTGCTTCAATCTTATCATCCGAAACTTTTCCGTCGGCGAATTCTTGTTCGATTTGTTTTTTGTTGTATTCTAAATCTTTGATTTCTTTTTCAATTTTATTGAATTCTTTCTGCTCATTGAAATTTAAACCAGCTGAAGTAGTATTTTTTTCTTTCCAACTTACTTTTTCAGTACTAACCGAATTTAAATTTTTTGGTTCAGCGGAATCTTCATAACTTCTAAAATCTGAATAATTTCCTGGGAAATCTTCAATTTCACCTTCGCCTCTGAAAACAAATAAGTGATCCACAATTTTGTCCATGAAATATCTATCGTGACTCACTACTAACAAACATCCTGGAAAATCCAATAAGAAGCTTTCTAATACGTTTAAGGTTACAATATCTAAATCATTCGTTGGTTCATCCAGAATCAAGAAATTCGGATTTTGAATCAAAACCGTACATAAATACAAACGTTTCAATTCGCCACCACTTAATTTTTCTACGAAATCGTATTGCTTTTTGGCATCAAATAAGAAGCGTTCCAATAGTTGTGAAGCAGAAATAATTTTTCCTTTCGTCAACGGAATGTATTCGCCATATTCTTTGATAATATCGATGACTTTTTGACCTGGTTTTGGATTGATACCACTTTGCGTGTAATAACCGATTTTAATCGTATCACCAATAATTACTTTACCTGAATCAGGTTGAATCGTTTGGGTTAAAATATTTAAAAAAGTTGATTTTCCTGTTCCGTTTTTACCAATAATTCCAATACGTTCGCCACGTTGAAACGAATAGCTGAAATCTTTTAAAATGGTTCTATCAGGGAAATTTTTGTTCAATTTTACCATTTCGATAATCTTGCTTCCCATACGCTCCATGTTGATTTCGAGCTCTACTACATTTTCTTTTCTACGACTTTCGGCTTTTTCTTTAATCACGTAAAAATCATCTTGACGTGATTTTGATTTAGTAGTTCTGGCTTTTGGTTGACGACGCATCCAAGCCAATTCTTTGATGAAAAGGTTTTGAGCTTTGTCGATACTAGAATTTTCAGAAATTTGACGTTCTTCTTTTTTCTCTAAATAATAAGAATAATTGCCTTTGTATTGGTATATTTTTCCGTTGTCTAATTCGATAATTTCGTTACAAACACGTTCCAAAAAGAAACGGTCGTGCGTTACCATAAACAACGTGATATTTTCTTTTGCAAAATAATCTTCTAACCATTCAATCATTTCTAAATCCAAGTGATTGGTTGGTTCATCCAAAATCAATAAATCAGGTTTACTAATCAAAATAATGGCTAACGACAAACGCTTTTTTTGTCCACCCGACATGTTTTTGACTTTCATTTTCAAGTCTTCCAACTTCAGTTTGAACAAAATTTGTTTGAATTGTGTTTCAAAATCCCAAGCATTGTGTCGGTCCATATCGTCAAAAGCTCTTTGATACGCTTCTTCGTCGTTCGGATTTTCTAAGGCTTTTTCGTAACGTTCAATTACTTTCAGAATTTCATTGTCCGAAGCAAAAATATTTTCCTCAATGGTTAATTCGTCTTGCAAATTATTGTTTTGCGACAAAAACGCCATGTTGATTTCCTTTCGAATCACCACTTGACCTGTATCAGGTTCGTCCAAACCATTAATCATGTTCATAATAGTGGTTTTTCCCGAACCATTTTTAGCGATAAAAGCTATTTTTTGATCTTTATTAATTCCAAACGAAACGTTGTCAAACAACACGCGTTCGCCATAGGATTTAGATATATTTTCGACTGATAAGTAATTCATAATACAATTTAGAAGTGCAAAAATAGTTTATTGTATCTAAAGATTATAGATTATTTCCTAACTTTGTGAAAATGCATTTTATGACTTCCAAAAAGAAAAATAAAATAGAAGAACCAGCAGAAGCTTACGAAGTAACACCTAAAAGTGAGGTTTCTTCTGAAGAATTGCATCCTGTTTTGGTTCAAATGCTTGAAATTGGACTCAAACAAATTGAATTGGGACAAACAAAACCTCATGAGCAAGTTATGGCAGAAATGAAGAAAAAATACAATTTTAAGTAAATAATGTATTCGATTCATTGGTCAAAATTAGCAGAACTTACTTTTTCTGAAGAAATGGATTTTATTTTTGAAAAATGGAATCAAAAAGAAGTTGATAAATTTGGACTTTTAGTTCAGAATTGTTTACAATCAATTTCTGAAAATCCAAAATTTGGAATAAATGAATCTGAAAATCAAGTATATTCTTTTGTTATTTCAAAACAGACAACTATTTACTTCAAAATTTCAGAAATAGAATTAAGAATTGATTTGATTCTATTTTGGAACAATAAGAAAAATCCAATTTTACTTGATAAATATCTAAACTATTAAGATTTAATTCTTGTTATATTTGTACAATGCAACTATCCGTAATCATCCTTAACTACAATGTGCGCTACTTTTTAGAGCAATGTGTTTTTAGTGTTCAAAAAGCATTGGAAGGCATTGATGGCGAAATTATAGTCATTGATAACGCTTCGTCTGATGATAGTTGTGAGATGATGAAAACCAAATTTCCGCATATCAAACTAATCGAGAACCAAGATAATTTAGGCTTTCCAAAAGGAAATAACATCGGAGTTGCTCAAGCAAAAGGTGAATACATTTGTATTTTGAATCCTGATACCGTTGTTGCGGAAGATACTTTTTTAAAAATACTGAACACTAAAAACTGGCAACTGAACACTGGAATTATAGGTTGTAAATTAATCGACGGTGCTGGAAATTTTCTTCCCGAAAGCAAACGTGGCGTTCCAACACCTTGGGTGGCTTTTACTAAGATTTTTGGATTGTATAAAATTTCAAATTACTTCGGAAAATATTACGCACAACATTTATCGGAAAACGAATCTGGAAAAGTGGATATTTTGGTTGGCGCTTTTATGATCATGAAACGCGAATTATATTTAAAAGTTGGTGGTTTTGATGAAAATTGCTTTATGTATTCGGATGATATCGATTTGAGTTATTTGGTGATGAAAACAGGTAAATCGAATTATTATTATCATGAAACTTCTGTGATTCATTATAAAGGAGAAAGTACAGTTCGAGATGGAACTTATATGAAGCGTTTCCGTGAAGCGATGCAGTTTTTTTATAAAAAACACTTTAAAAAATCATGGTTTTTTGATGTGATGATGCAAGCGGGAAGTGTTGTTTTTAGTTTATTGAAAAAGAATCAGCAGAAGAATGAAGTACGAAATATTAACGAATACATTGTTTTTACAAAAGAAAATTTGAAGTTAGAGCTATCAAAAAAAACTACTTATTTATCTGATTTTAATCAATTTGAGTATCAATCTCAAAAAAATATAGAAATAATATTTGATACCACTAGTTTTAGTTTTACTGAAATTATTACTTTTATGCAGTTAAATAAGACTAAAAATATAAGTTTCAAGAATTATATTTTAAGTTCTAATTATTTAATAGGAAGTAATAATTCTAATGATAGAGGGCAAATAAGATTGTTGTAAAAAATTATTGAATTCTCTGTATATTGATTGAAAAATTATTATTTTTGCAAATCAAATAGAAAAAAACAACTTTAGTTTAAAGATATGGCAAAGTTTGAATTGAAATTACCTAAAATGGGTGAAAGTGTTGCTGAAGCAACCGTAACCAACTGGTTAAAAAAAGTTGGCGATAAAATTGAAATGGACGAAGCAGTTCTTGAAATTGCTACTGATAAAGTAGACAGTGAAGTGCCTTCAGAAGTTGCAGGAACACTTGTTGAAATTTTATTTAATACCGATGACGTGGTTCAAGTAGGACAAACAATCGCTATTATCGAAACGGAAGGTGGTGCTGTTGCATCAACTCCAGATGTTAAAGCAGACGCTCCGGTTGCAGTTGCTGAAGTTGCGAAAGCAGTAGAAGTTGCTAAAGAAACTGTTGCTCCAGCTGATTTTTCAGCATCAGAAAAATTCTTTTCGCCATTAGTGAAAAACATTGCAAAAGAGGAAGGAATTTCATTAGCAGAATTAGAAGCAATTGCTGGCTCTGGTAAAGATGGCCGTGTAAACAAAGAAGATTTATTAAATTATATCAAAAATAGAGGAAGTCAAACTAGTGTTCAGTCTTCAGCTCCAAGTATTCAGTCAACACCTGTTGCTCAAAACTCGAAACCCGTAACTTCAAACCCACAACCGGTTTCTGTAAATGGTGGGGATGAGATTGTGGAAATGGATAGAATGCGTAAGTTGATTTCGGGTTACATGGTAGCTTCGGTTCAAACTTCGGCTCACGTTCAGTCGTTCATTGAAGTTGATGTTACGAACATTGTGAAATGGAGAGATAAAGTGAAAGCTGCTTTCGAAAAAAGAGAAGGTGAGAAGTTAACTTTTACACCAATTATGATGGAAGCGGTTGCTAAAGCATTGAAAGATTTCCCAGGAATGAATATTTCAGTTGATGGTGATTTTATCATCAAACGTAAAAATATCAATTTAGGAATGGCTGCTGCTTTACCAAACGGAAACTTAATTGTTCCTGTTATTAAAAATGCAGATCAATTAAACTTAGTTGGAATGGCAAAAGCGGTAAACGATTTAGGAAACCGTGCAAAAGCAGGAAAATTAAAACCAGACGATACACAAGGTGGAACATATACAGTTACGAATGTAGGAACTTTTGGTTCTGTTTTTGGAACGCCAATTATCAACCAACCACAAGTAGGTATTTTAGCTTTAGGTGCGATTAGAAAAGTGCCTGCGGTTATTGAAACTCCTGAAGGTGATTTCATTGGAATCCGTCAAAAAATGTTTTTATCGCACTCTTATGATCATAGAGTTGTTGATGGAGCGTTAGGAGGAAGTTTCGTGAAACGTGTTGCAGATTATCTAGAAGCTTTTGATGTAAACAGAGATTTCTAATTTGAAATAAATTTATAAGATAACCCGATGCTGAAAAGTATCGGGTTTTTTGTTATTTTTGATTTATTAAATCCATCTTATGAAATTTTTGTATCCATTAATTTGTATCTTATTCTTAACTATTTCTTGTAAAGAAGCAATTAAAAATGAAAGGAAATTTGTAGCAGAACAAACTTTTGAAGAAATTCAATTCGTAGAACCAAAGGTTAGTAATAGCTTAGTTGTGAATAACAAAGAAGATTTGTTAGGTTATTGGGTGGGCGATTTTAATGCCAATTTATCGGATGAAGAAATGGATACAATTTATGGAAACGAAAAATATTCAAACTTAATCACTAGAAAAATCACATTTTCAATAGATGAAATTAAAGGTGATTCTATCATTGGGCATTCAATTTCTGCTGGAAATATTAGTCCGTTTAAAGGTGTATTGTTTGAAAATACATCCGGTTTTACAATGCAAGTTGATGAGTTCAAAAAAGCAAAAACCGATGGGAATTTTTCAATTCAAATTAAAAAGACCGATTCTGTAATGAAAGGAAATTGGGAAGCATACAAGCCTTCTGAATTAATGATTTATAAACGAAATTTTGATTTAAAAAAGAAACTTTTTGTTTATGATAAAGCACAAAACTTAGACATAACTTTCTTTGATACAGATAAATCAAAAGAATATGTTTATGCTACAGATACAATTGATGGAAAGATTGAAGAGTACATCGATAGTGAATATTATGCAACTACAGAAAAACTCTTCGAAAAGAACGCTTCAAACGAAGAATTAACTTCTGATTTTGTTTCCAATTTATCAAAAGCCGATATTTTTATTCTCAGAAATTCAATTTTTGCCCGTCACGGATTCGCTTTTCGCGATAAGCAATTGCGCGTTTATTTTGAACAATTTTATTGGTATATGCCAGTTTTTGGTGATGTTAAAGATGAATTAACCGAAATCGAAAAGAAAAATATCGATTTACTACTTCGTTATGAACAAAATGCTGAAGAATACTATGATACTTTTGGAAGATAATGTGGATTAAGTTTTTAAAATACCTTTTGTGGATTGGGTATATTTATTTTTCGTATCTACTTTTATTGATAACGCTTCAGTATATTCCATATGATACAGATGTGGCTTTTTTACGGATTAAACAAGAAGTAATTGTTCTAAATTATTATAAAATTTCTTTTTTTACACATGTGTACACGAGTATATTTTTGATGATTTTTGGCGCATTTCAGTTTTCAAATTACATTCAAAAAAAGAACATAAAATTACATAGAATTTCAGGAAGACTTTATGTTGGAATCCTTTTGTTGCTTTCTGGGCCAAGTGGTTTGGTTATGTCATATTATGCGAATGGTGGTTTGTTAGCACAAGTTTCTTTTTTGTTATTGTCTGCTTTTTGGATGCTATTTACTTTTCTATCTTTGTATTTTATCTTGAAAAAACAACTAGTTAAGCATCAAAAATTTGCCATCCGAAGTTTCGCATTAACTTTATCAGCAATTTCACTTCGATTGATTAAATATCTATTGGTTTTCTTTTTTGAGCCTTTACCAATGGACGCTTACCGAATTGCCGCTTGGTCTGGTTGGACTTTTAATTTATTGATTGCGGAATTTATTATTTACTATAAGTTTTCAAGAATTAGTAAATAAATAAATCTTCAATTATCTTTGTCAGATATATT
>JBIKZB010000272.1:0-2786 GCA_044354955.1 Flavobacterium sp.
TTGTTTTATATTCTTTTGAAAGTGAACTTATAAAATCATTTCTTCGTAAGAAAGTACAACAGGATATCCTTTTTCTTTGAAATAATCTTTAGGATTTTCTTTTGAAATGGCCATTATAAAATCGCCTCCCCAAGCACCTAAACTTTTTATTACTCCTTTAAAATCTGGAAAAAGTTTTTCTTGAATAGTTTGTATTTCTAATACATTACTCATAATAACTTCGTGTTTTTCCATTAGTTGAGCAAATTCTTTCCCATCTTTACAGTCAAGTATGTTGTAAGTAATGGTGTTGATTTTTGAAATTACCGGCACAACATGATGTTGTTTTGATAAATAATTAGCAATAGCTAATTTGCTGCTTTGCTTTTGATTCAAATATATAAAATGAATATTTTCTTTAAATGATGGGTTAAAATGAATTGTTTTGAAATGAGGTTTTTCATTTTCAAGTTGATATACAATTGGAGTATTAGATTTTGCACAAGCAATATCATATCCGCTGCCACCAAAACTTTTTTGTAATAATTCAAAGGCGTCAATTTTTAACCACGCTCCAATGCTGTTTATTAGGGTAGAAGAGGTGCCTAATCCCCAAAGTCTGGGAAAAGTCAAATGCGTTTCTATTTCATAGCCTTCTTCATTTAAATAATCAGGATTTTGAATATAGGCTTGATGTAAAATTTCTATTAAAGTGTTTTTTACAGATGGATTGTTTTCGGAAAGTTGCTTGTTTATTATCTCGTGGAATGCAATGCTGTCTTGAAACCAGATGCTTTTATCGGCATCAAAACTTGTCCATTTTATTTGTTGATTATTTACTTTTTTTACAATTAAATTTTGTCCAAAACGGGTAGGAACAGCTAATGCTTTTGCGCCGTCTAGTACAACATATTCGCCTGTGAGTAATAGTTTTCCGTTACTGTAAAACATTTGAGTTTCCATTAACTTCTGATTTTTTCTAAATAGTCAATTACCAAACTATGCGAAACGTTTGTGTCTTTAAAATAGTCTAAAACTTTATTCTTTTCTTCTTTTGTGGCTTGATGTTGATTTAAAATATTCATTAGGTGCATTTTCATGTGTCCTTGTTGAATACCTGTTGTGGTTAATGAACGTAAAGCGGCAAAATTTTGTGCTAAACCCGCAGCAGCAACAATTTGCATTAGTTCTTCTGCGGATGGTTTTTGTAATAATTCCATAGAAAATTTCACTAACGGATGTAATGAGGTTAATCCTCCGACTGTTCCTAGTGCTAAAGGAACGTCCATCCAAAAAGTAAAAATTCCGTTTTCTATTTTAACATGCGATAAACTTGAATAGTGTCCTGTTTTACTTGCATAAGCATGAATCCCCGCTTCTACAGCTCTAAAATCGTTTCCTGTGGCTAAAACTACGGCATCAATTCCGTTCATGATACCTTTGTTGTGAGTTACTGCTCGGTAAGGTTCAATTTCTGCTATTTTAACTGCTGTTGCAAATTTTTGAGCAAATTCATTAGAGTCAATGGTTGCCGATTCTGAAAGTTGTTCCACTGGACATGAAACTTCAGCTCTAACCACACAATTTGGCACATAATTACTCAAAATACTCATGATAATTTGTACGTTTTTTTCCTCTTGAGAAAATCCGTCAAAATCATTTGCTTGTGTTTCAAGTGTTTTGGCAAATTGTTCTAAACAGGTATTAATAAAATTCGCACCCATACTATCTTTAGTGTTAAAAGTAGCATGTAATTGAAAGTAATTTGCAATTTCTGAAGTTTTGTCTCTTAATTCAATGTCTAAAATACCGCCACCGCGCTTTTGCATGTTTTTGGTAATTTCATGAGTGTCTGAAAAAAAAGATGGCTTTGTTTGGTTGAAAAATGTAGTTAATTTTTCGACCGACCCATTAAAAAGGAAATGCACTTGACCAATTTTTTCTGTATTGATAATTGTAGTTTTAAAACCACCACGTTCGCCCCAAAATTTAGCAGCTTTTGACGCTGCTGCAACTACCGAACTTTCCTCAATAGCCATAGGTATAGTATAGCTTTTCCCGTTAATAATAAAATTAGGCGCTACAGCATAAGGCAAGTAGAAATTTGTTAACGTATTTTCTATGAATTCGTCGTGTAATTTTTGCAAATTTTCATCCGAATTCCAATATTTAGTTAGGCTTTCCTTTGCTTCAGTAGGATTTAAAAAATAAGCATTTGTTATCCAGTTGATTTTTTCTTCTTTAGAAAGTTTTGAAAAACCTTTTATATTTTGATTCATAATTTATTCAATAAAAAACAAAGATAACAAATTTGATTTTATTCAGTTTTTAATAAATGCAGTTAAAATTATGGTTAATTCATATATTTTCACTAAAATTGGGGTCTTTTAAGAATTTATAAAATGAGAAAAATAAGATTAGTCGTATTGTTTTTTGTATTGAGCTCAGTATCGATACTAGCACAACAAAAAATCACTTTAGAAGAAATTTGGGGTGGCGCCTTTAGAACCAAAGGAATGGATGCTTTGAGTGCCATGAAGAACACCAATCAGTACACGGTGTTAAATTTTGATAGAGCAACAAAAAGTTATCAAATTGATTTATATGATTTTGCAACTTTAGAAAAAGTTAGCACTCTTTTTGATACTAAAAATCATCCAGAGATTAAGGCAATAGATAGTTATTCGTTTGATAAAAATGAAAAAAAGATTTTAATTGCTACAAATTCAACTCCTATTTTTCGTCATTCTTTTACGGCACAGTATTATGTATATGATATGCCTTCAAAAAGTTTAAATAGTTTTACT
>JBIKZB010000043.1:0-9590 GCA_044354955.1 Flavobacterium sp.
GTGATGCTGCAAAATACAGAGCTGCTGCCCCTTCAAAAACAGAAATTTTCCAATCTGGAAAAGCAGGACAAAGAATTGCATTTAACTGTTGGGTTGGAGAAAGTATTGTAGTTCCAAACTTATAAGATGAAATTCTTTAGTAAAAATAATATTTTTAACATGGTCACGATTTTTATCGTGACTATGTTTTTTTCATGTGAAAGTGACATCAAAAAAGTACAACAACTTAATGAAACAAGTTTTATACCAACAGGTGAAGCCGACACTATAAACTTAAAATACACAGATTCTGGACAAATTAAATCTATTTTAAAAAGTCCAAAAATGCTAGATTACAGCAGTATTCTTAATCCTTTTACGGAATTTCCAAAAGGAATACACGTTACCCTTTTTGACAACAAAGGCAACACCACAACCATTGTTTCAGATTATGCCATTTCTTATAAAAAAACCAGCATTATTGACTTACAAGGTAATGTTACTATAAGCTCACAAAACGGCAAAAAACTAGAAACCTCACAATTGTATTTTGACCAAAAAAACGAATGGTTTTTTACCGAAAAACAATTTAAATATACCGACGAAAATGGCGGTTATTTAGAAGGCCCTGGAGTTGATTTCAGTAAAGACTTCAAAATCTTCAACATGCAACAAAGTAGTGGAGAAGTAAACACATCCGACAAATAATTGTTTTGCATTTTCCTTTTTATTACATTTGAAAAAATTAATACATCATGTCTTATTTAAAATTTATTCAATATATCTATTTAATTTTTTCAGGCTTCTTTTTATATGATGCTTTTAAAAAATACCAAGAAGGCAAAGAACTTAATGACATACTCTTAAGTATTGTAATTGCTGCTGTTGCCATTGGAATGTTTTTCTTTAGAAGACATTTTCACAACAAATACCAAAAAAAGTAAATCATAAATGGAATTGACCATTATTGTAATTTGTTTGTTGCTTTCGGCTTTCTTTTCTGGAATGGAAATTGCTTATGTTTCTTCTAATAAAGTATACTTATCTATAGAAAAAAGGCAGCAAAACTTTAATGCTTCAATTCTTAACAAACTTACCGAAAAACCTTCTCAATTTATTACCGCAATGCTTGTGGGTAATAACGCTGTTCTAGTAGTTTATGGTATTTACTCTGGAGATCTAATCATAAATTGGCTTGAAGGCTATTTTAATCTTACAGCATTTTTAGGCTTACTACTTCAAACCTTAATTTCTACAGCAATTATATTAGTAACAGCTGAATTTCTTCCAAAGGTTTTCTTTCAAATTTATGCAAATTCATTTATTAAATTTTTTGCAGTTCCAACCTATTTTTTTTACCAATTGTTTTTCTGGCCAACCAAGTTTATCATTTGGATTTCAGATATTATTCTAAGGAAATTCTTTAAAACATCAGGAGATCAAATACAAGATTATTTTAGTAAAGTAGAATTAGGAAACTATATTACGGAGCAAATGAACAATGTTTCTCGCGAAAACGAAATTGATTCTGAAATTCAAATTTTTCAAAACGCACTTGAATTTTCAAATTTAAAAGCAAGAGATATTATGACGCCTCGAACTGAAATAAGTGGCGTAGAAATATTAGATTCAATCACAGAACTTAAAAATACTTTTATAAAAACAGGCTATTCAAAATTACTGATTTATCAAAATTCTGTTGATGATATCTTAGGTTATGTACATTCATTTGAATTGTTTAACAAACCCAAAACAATTAAAAATATAATGATACAAGTTGAATATATCCCAGAAACAATTTTTATTAAAGATGCGCTTGATTTACTTACAAAAAAAAGAAAAAGCATTGCTGTAGTTTTAGATGAATATGGTGGAACTTCTGGAATTATAACAATCGAAGATATTATAGAACAGCTTTTTGGGGAGATTGAAGATGAACATGATTTAGAAGAAACGCTAATAGACGAAATACTAGAAGAAAACACCTATTTATTTTCAGCTAGACTAGATGTAGAATTTCTAAACGAAAAATATAGTTTACAAATACCTGAATCTGATTCATATTCAACTTTAGGAGGATTTATAGTAAACCACACTAAAGAAATTCCTTCAAATGAAGAAAAAATATTAATTGAAAATTTTGAAATAATCATTCATTCAGCAAGTAATAAAAAGATTGAATTGGTTCGTTTTTCTGTAAAAGAAGAAAAAAGATAAAAATCTTTTAAAAAATTAGAGTAAAATATGTCTTTACTATTTTATTATTAAATAGATAATTGTATTTTCGCCTTCTGAAAAAAATTAAACACAAATAAAAATGGCAGTTTTATCTAAAATTAGACAGCGTTCATTCTTCCTAATTATCATCATTGCATTAGCTTTGTTTTCATTTGTTTTGGCAGATGTTATTCAAAGTGGTACATTTAGCGCAGGTGCTGACAACGTAGGATCTGTTAACGGAACCGATATTGAATCACAACAATTTATGCAAAGTGTTGCAAATATTGAAAAACAAGGTCAAGGAACCAGCTCTACACAAGCTATGAATAGTGCTTGGGAACAAGAAGTTAGAAGAATTATCCTTACAGAAGAATTTGAGAAATTAGGATTAAAAATCGGTAATGAACAATTAATTAACGTAATTAAACAAAATCCGAGTTTATCTCAAAACCCTCAATTTTTGAATGCTGCAGGTCAGTTTGACGAAAATAAATTTAAAGAATCTTTAAAAGGAATCAAAAACGCTCCTGACCAAACACAATGGTTACAATGGAAAGAATTTGAAAAAAATATTGAAATTTATGCTGTTGAACAAATGTATAACACGATGATTAAATCGGGTGTTTACACAACTAAAGCTGAAGGAAAATTTCAATACAAATTAGAAAATGACAAAGTAGATTTTGACTTTGTAACGGTTGGCTTTTCAACTATCAATGACGACCAAGTAAAAGTTACTGATGCCGAGATTATCGATTTCATGAAAAAATCACCAAAAAAATACAAATCAGACAATACAACTAGTGTTGATTTTGTTTTAATAGAAAACAAACCATCTAAAGAAGATGAACAAGCTATGTTAACTTCTATTGGTGATGTAAAAGTTAAATTTGATTCTGTTGCAAATGTTGGAGAATTTGTAAATGCAAACTCAGACATTAAATTTGATTCAACTTACGTTGCTAAAAAAGATTTACCTATTGAGCATCAAGAAGCATTATTCAACTTACCTGTTGGTGCAGTTTATGGACCTTATGTTTCTAACGGAAATCAATGCATTTCTAGAATGATTGGAAGAAAAGGTAACGCTAGTGCCAAAGCAAGCCATATTTTATTAGCTTATAAAGGCGCTCCTCAATCAGCAGCAACTAGAACTAAAGAAGAAGCACAAGCTTTAGCAAATGATTTATTAGCACAAGTAAAAGCTAATCCAGGAAACTTTGCTATGTTAGCCATGACTAATTCTGATGACCCAGGATCTAAAAATAATGGTGGAGTTTATGACAATATTACTCCAGGACAAATGGTTCCAAAATTTAATGACTTTGTATTTAATAATGCTACAGGTACAATTGGTGTTGTTGAAACAGATTATGGTTTCCACGTTATTCAAGTATTAGATAAATATGAGGCTGTTTTAATGGGAACTGTAGCTCAAAAAATTCAACCATCTGAAGCAACTATTGACGCAATTTATACTAAAGCAAGTCAATTAGAAGCTGGTGCAAATGAAAATTCAGATTTTGCTGCTTTGGCTAAAAAATCAGGTTTAGAAGTAATTGCAGCAACTAACTTAAAAGGATTTGACGAATACATTCAAGGTGTAGGTTCTCAAAGAGAAATTGTTAGATGGTCATTTAATGAAGATACTGAAATAGGTGATGTAAGACGTTTTGAAGTTCCTCAAGGTTTTGTAATTGCAAAATTAAAAGATAAAAACACTAGTGGTTTATTACCAATTGATGTGGCAAAACAAACTGTTGAACCAATCTTAAAAAACCAGAAAAGAGCTGAACTTATCAAGAAAAAAATGAATGGTACTTCTTTAGAAGCAGTTGCTCAAAAGTCTGGCGCTACTGTTCAACCTGCTATTGGCGTTTCAATGAAATCACCAGTACTTCCAAACATTGGTAACGAACCAAAAGTTGTAGGTAAAGCATTTGGTTTAGCAGCAGGTAAAACTTCTGAAATTATTGAAGGTAATTCAGGAATGTTTATGGTAAGAGCTAAAGCAGTAACTAAAGCTCCAGAAGTTCCAAGTTATGCTACTTACATTACACAAGATAGAACACAAAATCAATCTTATGCAACTTCTAAAGCATACACTGCTTTAAAAGACAAAGCAGAAATTAAAGATAATAGAGCAAATTTCTAATATCAATGTTCACACTAAAAAAAAGAGACTGATTTCGCAATCAGTCTCTTTTTTTTTATTTCATTTGTTTTATGGCGTAGGTTACAATTCCCCAAATAATCAACTCGTTTTGTTCTTCAATTTTTATGGGTTGGTACTGCGCATTTTCAGGCATTAAATAAACTTCGTCATGATCTTTCTTAATTCTTTTTACGGTAAACTCTCCGTCAATAAGACAAACTGCGATAGCATTATTCCTAGGCTCTAAACTTCGGTCGATTACTAAAATATCACCATCATCAATCCCTGCTCCTATCATGGAATTTCCACTGGCTTTAGCATAAAACGTTGCTTCTCTATTTTTAACTAACAAGTGGTCCAAACTCAATTTCAATTCTTCAAAATCAGCCGCTGGTGACGGGAAACCCGCTTTTATTCCTCCAGAAATAAAAGAAGTTGGAATAGGATTCTCTAAATCGGGAATAAAAAATGTTATTTTAGGATTTACTTGCATTGCACTTCTATTAATTCATTAAAGTTAGTAGTATATCGTTTCGACAAATGATGTTGCTTCATCTTCCAAGTACGTTTCAAATCTTGAGTGGCCAATCTAATTTTTCGTTCGCCTACTTTCTCGTGATAAGCATCCATGACTTCCATTAGTTTTTGAAACTTTGGATTTTCATCATCAAATAAATGAAACTGCTTTTGGTTAGCTGGAATAATTTCGGTCACAATCACACCTGCTTTTTTATAAATAGCGCCATCTTCATATAATTCTTTCAGCATTTTTACTGCTAAACCACTAATCGAAAAAACGGTATTACTTGGAAAAGACAACGTTTGCAAACGATAAAAACTATATTTTGCGCCATTTGCACGAAATCTATCTTTACTCAAATATAAAATTACACCATAACAACATGAATTTTGCTTACGCAATTTCTCGGAACAAACGCTAGCAAAAGTGGTCACGCGTTCTTTGAGTTCGTTAAAGTCAGAAATATCTTTTTCAAAACTTCGGGTAACCGCAATATTTTTCTTTGCTTTTGGTTCTTCCATTTCCAAAACAGACTTGCCCTCTAATTCGTATTTTAAGCGCATTCCTACCACTCCCATTTCTTTTCTAATAAACCACTCGTTGTGAGGTAAAATAAAGTCGTACGCGGTTAAAATTCCTTTCGCTTGCATTTTCTTTGTTAATCGAAAGCCAATTCCCCAAACATCCTCAATTTTAGTCCATTTCAGAGCCTTAATTCGTTTCTCATCCGTATCAATTACATAAACACCTTGTGTGCGTTCATGAAATTTTTTAGCAATACGATTTGCAACTTTAGACAATGCTTTGGTAGGCGCAAAACCAATTCCTGTGGGAATACTCAACCATTTTATGATACGTTGTCGAATTTGCAAACCATACGCATGATAATCCACAATATTTTGACCAGAAAAATCCAAAAAAGCTTCATCAATGCTATACACCTCAACATTGGGTGTATAATTTTCTAAGATTTTCATCACTCTATGACTCAAATCACCATACAAGGCATAATTGGAAGAAAAAACGCGAATATCATGTTGCTTTATCAAATCGCGAACTTTAAATTCAGGTGCTCCCATAGGAATTCCTAATGCTTTAGCTTCATTACTGCGTGAAATTATACAACCATCATTATTAGACAACACCACAACAGGTTTATCATTTAAATGAGGTTGAAAAACACGTTCACACGAAACGTAAAAGTTATTACAATCGACTAAAGCATACATCTTGTAAAAATACTTTAACTTTTACAAAAAGTGAATTGGTCAATTGTTAATGTTAATAAGTTATCGGATTAAAGAAAAATGAGCTTTAAAAATTTGTTTTTAAGAAGTTTACTTTATTAGAATAAAGGGTTCGACTTTTAGTGAAAAATCAAACCCTTTATTTTTAACTTACACACTATGCGGGATAGTGTCTAAATAATTAATTGAAATCTTTAATTCTTAATTTATCATCTTGAATAAAGAAGAAAATATTTGATTTAAATTCAAGATAAAATGGCATACTGGAATTAGGAAAGTCTATTTTTGAGCCAAACTGATTTCATTTATTATTTAAATCTTTCATCAATAAAAAACACCTGTTACCATTTAAATTTTTAAAAAACTATCTTTTTTAAAAACCTTTTTTTTTTTAAAAACGCATAATTCTAAATGAAAAAAACTATATATTAAGATTTTAAATTAATTTTAAAAATAATTAATTATAGCTAATTAACTGATAACCAATTCTTGTTATGTATCCAGCATAAGATGTTGTTCCATTGTATGAGTTAGGCCCGCAAGTACATCCTGGACATGGTGGTGAAGCAACGTACACATTTGAAGATCCAAAAGTTATTTCTATTTTTTTCACAAGATTTTGGCATTTAAACTTTATGTTTCTTTCCAAAATATTTACTAGGAATCCAGAACCGTTGTTAGAATCGTTTCTAGAGTAAATTATTGGATTATTTTCACTTCCAACATTGTTTAACACTGGATTATTTGTCCATCCAAAATTAGTTTCATAAAGTTGAAATTGTTCTTTATCAAAATAAGTCACATTAATTAGATTGTTGTTTATATCATAAAATTTAAAAGAAATATTTAACTTAAAACATCTTTGAACTGCATTTAACAAATTAAAATCAAATTCTTTTGCACTCAGGTTGTCGTAGGTGTGAACTAATTGATAAGGATAGTTCTGAGGATTTGCATAACCATTTGCTGAAATAAAAGGTCCTTCACTATTGTTATATAATTCTTGAACTTGATAATAATCTGAGCTACCATTATTATTTGAAGTATTAGAATTTCCATTACACACATATTTTGTTAAGGAATTGTTAATTTCATTGGAATCTAAAACATTATTTTCGTTAGTATCTAATCCAAACTCTAATTTAACGCCTCCATCTTGACAATTTATACCACTTGGTTCTAAAGTAGAAATAATTAAAGAGTTTTTACCATTCATCCCAGCAATACCTGAAGTCCCTGCAACCCCTTGTGGACCAGCAGGTCCAGTTAAGCCAATCAGTCCTTGTGCCCCAGTGGCTCCAGGAATACCTTGTGGTCCTTGTGCCCCTGTCGGTCCAGCAGGTCCTTGTGGTCCAACAGGCCCAGGTGTTCCAGAGTTCTCAGCGTAAAAAGCATAAGGAACGTAAGTAAATGGTTGATTGCTTATTTCTATAAAATTAGAACAAGTTCCTTTAATATCTACTTCAACCACCAAGTTTTTAGCATTGCCATCCCAATCAACACCTGCTAATGTTGTAGAGGTGCCAGCAATATAAACTCCAGAGCCAATAATTACGTTGACCATTCCAAATTCATCGGTAGTCGTGTTTTTTGTTTCTTGATATTCAAGAACTGCACCTTTATATATGCTAAAACGTAGACATATCGCTGTATTGGTAAGCGGTGCTCTATCGTTGTTATATCCTGGGATGTGTTCTCCTTCTGGATTCAAAATAAGAGCTTGATAAGTGATGCCTTTTGTTTGAGAGTAAATCGCTGAACTAAAAAGAAGAACGAATAAAATGTATATTTTTTTCATAACTGTATTGTATTATCTAAACATAAAGTGAACGCCAAATTGGATTTGACTATTGTTAAACGAAAGTTTTTCATCAGTGCTGTTGGATAAGTTGAAGCTTTTAGAATAGGCATATCCTAGGCTCAAGTAAATATCATTGTCAACATTATAACTTGCTGTAAGTCCTAATTTGGGAGCTACCCAAAATCCAGAAAACTCTTTTTGAGAAGAAAGGTCTAAATACTCACCATTGATGTTTTGTTTACCATAAATAAGCGATGAAATTCCCAAACCACCATTTACAGAAGCTTGCAACCCATTCCAATTCACAAAAGCAATTGAGAAGGTGTTTTCAACTCCAAGATATTGGGTGTCCCATGAATAAGAGCTCACAGCGTTGCCACCAATGGCATTGTATTCGTTAAGGCTCAAACCAATAGCATATTTCAGCATTTCGTTGTTTAGCTTCATTACATAACCAATTTCATAAAAGTTTCCACTTCCAGCTTGTAAGCTAGGTGAAGAGCTAGTATCGCTCTTGTAATCGTATTGGGTAAAGTTTTTACCTGTTTTAAAATAAATTTCTTGAGATTGAATGCTTTGATAAGACATTACGATCATCATCAACATAATAAGTTTTCTCATTCTTGTTTAAGGATTTGTGTGTAATAGATGTAGTTATTTGATGTTAATCTAACCAGATAATTGCTACTAGCTAAATTGGGTAATTCAAGTGTTAGCATATTCTCTATTGCTTTTTTATCTTCTGAATAAATTAATCGTCCACGAACATCAAATAATGAAACAGATATTGTTTCTTTGATGGGTTGTGAAAACTGAAAGTTTATTGAGCTAATAAAAGGGTTTGGGTAAGTAATCGTTGTAATTGTATTATTTAGACTAGAGCTAATGTATTTGCTCCAAAGGCTTTGTTGAAAACCTTGCCCATACGTTTTGCCATCAACTGTGTAGTTTCCAATAACACTTTGCTGACCAATGGTTTGACTTACATACAAACCATTGGGCAACACCCCACTAGTACCTTGTGCAGAAAGCATCTGATGATGCAACGGATTTTGAGCAAAAACACCACTAAAGCTGCTCAAAAAGAAAAATAATAGACACCTCATTTATAGTACAGCTGCAAGGTCCCGTTGCAGTATTTATATAAAAAAAATAGCGTGGGACACTTGCCTTACTTGTAGTTGAGGGAGTCGAAGCCCTAAGAACAAAGCAAAGCAAAGCCCACGCCTTGGCGTGAGCATTCACATATACTTCCCTGTTCTTTTAGAAATTTCGACTTTTCAACTACAGGAATATATAGCAAACGCTAATATTTTAAATCCAATAAATGGTATATTCTTATTTTGAATACTTTACAAAGTTAAATAAATATTTGTAAAAAAGAGTTGAAAACAAAATATTATATTGTCTTATAGTTTGTTAGGTACATATTTTATATTTTTAAAAGGGAATAAAAATACTTAATAAGGGGAATAAAATAAAAAGATGTAGGGCTTTTATTTAAAAGATGTACAGCACTTAACCAAAAGATGTACAGCATTTAATTAAATACTGTACATCTTTTACTTTTTTTATCAGGATTATTACTAATTAAATAATTAGAGTATTAATACAATTTATTTTGCATTGATAGCAATCTTAATCATTTAACTTCAAAACCGCCATAAA
>JBIKZB010000044.1:0-9556 GCA_044354955.1 Flavobacterium sp.
GTAGCTCGATGACGTATGATGCGCATCGGCTATCATTTCTTCTGTAATGTGGTTTACTGTGAAATAACCTATTTCTTTTAAGTTTTTATACGTATCTCTTGAAACGGTAGTTGGTCTTAGTATAAATCCCAATAATGGTGGTTCACTTCCTAAATGGGTAACACTACTAAAAATAGCAACATTTAAAGTACCTTCAGTTGAAACGGTTCCAATTAAGTTTGCTGATTTATAACCTGTAACACAATTAACCAGATTTAGTCTAGGCACTTTTGACATGTAAAATAATTCATCCTTAGTGAACTTTTTCATAGTAATTTTTATTCAAAGATACATTTTGTTTAACTAATATTAAAAATAATTAAACAAAAAATAGTTTCAAAATGAAAAATCTGATAAATGTCAGCTATTAAATTTTATTATTCCGTATTTTTGCAGTCCAATTTTTTACAATATCTTCATGCAAACGCCACAGAAAATTGCTGTTGTAGGTTCTGGATTAGTAGGAACGTTATTAGCAATCTATTTAAAAAGAGCCGGACATGTAGTTCATGTTTACGACAGAAGTCCTGATATTAGAACGGTTGAGTTTTCCGGACGTTCCATTAATTTGGTGATGTCAAATCGCGGTTGGAAAGCATTGGAAGATGTGGGATTAGATGAAGAAATTAGAAAAATTGGTATTCCAGTTGATAAAAGAGCCATCCATTTACAAGATGGAAAATTGAATTATCAAAATTATGGAAAAGAAGGAGAAGCTATTTTTTCATTGTCAAGAGGCGTTTTGAACAGAAAAATGGTGGATTTAGCAGAAGCTGAAGGTGTTGAATTTTTCTTCGAACGTAAAATTTGGGATGTGACATTGGCTACCGCAACTTTATGGGAAGGAGAAACAGAACAAGGTGATTGGACAGAGTTAAGATACAATAAAGTTTTTGGTGCGGATGGTGCTTTTTCTAGAATTAGACATAGAATGCAACGCCAATCCATGTTTGATTATTCGCAAGAGTTTATGAAAATTGGTTACAAAGAATTGCATATTCCAGCCAATGCAGAAGGTTCTCCAAAAATTGATATTCATTCCTTACACATTTGGCCAAGAGGAAATTTCATGTTGATGGGATTGGCTAATTTGGATAATTCGTTCACATGTACGTTGTTTATGCCAATTGAAGGCGAAAATTCTTTTGAATCGCTAACCAACGAAGAAAAATTAGTTTCGTTTTTCGCTACTTATTTTCCTGATACGAAAGATGTAATTCCAGATTTAGTGCGCGATTTTTTCAGAAATCCAAACAGTTATTTGGCAATTATGAAATGTTTTCCGTGGACATTTAACGATAAAATTGCTTTAATTGGCGATTCTGCACATGCGATTGTTCCTTTTTATGGTCATGGAATGAACGCTGGTTTTGAAGATATTACGATTCTGAATGAATTAATGCAAAAATATGGAGACGATTGGGATCGAATTTTCAAAGAATACGAAATTTCAAGAAAGCCAAACGCAGATGCCATTGCTGAACTTTCGAGAAGAAATTTCGAAGAGATGAGTGCTAAAACAGCCGACACCAACTTTTTATTACAAAAGAAAATAGAAAAATGGTTCTCCGATAAACATCCTGAAAAATGGATGCCGTTATATAGTAGAGTAACTTTCAGTTTGCAACCTTATTCAGAAGCACTTGCTATTGGCGATTTTCAAAATGAAATTATGCAAGAAGTTTTGAAAATGGAAAACATAGAACAAATCTGGGATTCACCCCAGGTAGAAAATAAAATTTTAGCATTACTTCAATAAAAACACAATCCAAATCTCAAAATAATGCGATTTGGATTTTTTTCTTACAAAATAGTTTATCTTTGAAATAGACAAAATATGCGCTTTCATGGATACTATTTTATTACTTGCCATTTTGGTTATCGTGATTATTCTTTTAACCAACATCAATTCAAAGTTTCAACAACTTCAAGATACTGTTTATCGCTTACACGAAAGAATTAATGAATTGAAAAATGATTTGAGTTCTAAATCGGTTCAAGATATTCCGAAAGTAACTACTGAAATTCGCAAAGAAGTTGTTCCAGCTCCAAAACCAATTGTGGAGGAAAAAACAATAGAAAAACCTATTGAGGTAATTGAGAAAATACCTGAAATTACTCCAGTTGCGGAACCTGTTAAAGTTGAAATAAAAGAAGAAATCAGACATCATATTTCAATTGTTGAGCCCGAACAACCAAGAGCACCTGAAAAATCATGGTTTGAAACTTTTAAAGAAAATAATCCTGACTTAGAGAAATTCATTGGGGAAAATCTAATCAATAAAATTGGAATTTTAATTCTAGTTTTAGGAATTAGTTTCTTTGTAAAATACGCTATCGATAAAGAATGGATTAACGAAACCGCTCGTGTTGGAATTGGAATTTTATCTGGTTCATTAGTTATGGGCGTGGCTCATAAATTAAGACAAAATTACAAAGCATTTAGTTCAGTAATGGTAGCAGGTGCTATTAGTATTTTTTATTTTACGATTGCGATAGCTTTCCATGATTATCATTTGTTTAGCCAAACAGTTGCTTTTGCTATTATGGTAGTAATTACCGCTTTTAGTACGTTTGTTTCCGTGAATTATGACCGACAAGAATTAGCAGTTTTGTCATTAATTGGTGGTTTTGCCGTGCCGTTTATGGTGAGCACTGGAGCAGGAAACTATGTAGTTTTGTTTACTTACATCGCTATTTTAAACATCGGTATTCTTGGAATTGCCTATTATAAAAAATGGAATTTAGTTTCCATCTTATCCTTTGTATTTACCTATTTATTGTTTTCGTCTTGGTATTATAAAGAATTATATGCGGATAAATTACCACATCAAGGCGCTTTAGCTTTTGCCACGTTATATTATTTTATTTTCAGTATTGTAGTCGTTTTAAACAATGTGAGAAGAAAAGGCGAATTTTCAAACATTGATTATTTCATGATTATAGCCAATACCTTTGTGTATTTTGGCTTAGGAATGGGGATTTTACACAATTGGGGAATCGAATTCAAAGGATTATTCACGCTATCATTAGCCATATACAATTTAATTTACGCTACCATTTTATTCAAGAAATTTGGTTTGGATAAAAATGCACTGTATTTGTTAATTGGTTTGGTGTTAACGTTTGTAACATTAACGATTCCAATTCAATTTGAGGGCAATCAAATTACGTTATTCTGGTCAGCCGAAGCGGTTTTATTGTTTTGGTTGTCGCAAAAATCGAAAATCAGTTTATTTAAATTGGGAGCTATGGTGGTTCAGTTTTTATCGATTATTAGTTTGATTATCGATTGGGACAAACAATACCGTTTTTCAAACGACGAACTTTCAATAATTGTTAATCCAGTATTCATCACCGGAATTGTAGTTTTGGCTTCTTTGATAGGAACTTATTTCTTGTTGAAAAAAGAAAACGAATCCACATCCATTTTTAAAATCGATTTTGATCCTGTTTTTTATCGTAACGGAATTACTTGGGTTGCTTTAATTCTTGGCTATTTTGTTGGGATTTTTGAAATCATCCATCAGTCGGGACAACATATTGAGAATTCTTCGTCAGCATTGGCTTTATCGGTTGGCTATCATTTCATTTTTAGTACGGTATTTATTTTCTTCGGATTAAAAGCTAAAGAAGAACTAGTAAAAAAATTAGCAACAATTCTAGCGATGATTAACATTGCTTTATATGTGGTTTGGTGGTACAACATTCCATCAAAAGAAGTGCTTTGGAATATTGCCAAAAACTGGAATTCATCCATAGCGTTTAATTTCCATTACATAATTTTGGGTTGTTTAATTTATTATGTTACGATTTTAGCCAATCAAATTTTAAATAAAGCACATATCGACTTTTTAAAATCTAAAATTGCGGTTTGGATTTTAGTGTTTTGTAGCGTTTACATTTTGAGTAACGAATTAATTGTGCATCAAATGTTTTTTGTTGAGCCACAGATAATTTTAGATCAAATTTATTCAGATGCTATTGGGTCAGATTTGGATAGGGTGACCTTTTCTTCAAATGAGTTGTATGTTCAAGGCAAATTAAATATTATAAAAGTACAAGTCGTTAAAATAGGTTATCCGATTTTATGGGGAATTTTATCGTTTGCGTTATTGATTTTCGGAATTAGAAAACAATGGAAACAATTGCGAATTATTGCCCTTTCCTTATTAGGATTAACCATTCTGAAATTATTCGTTTACGACATTAATAACGTTTCTGAAACCGGTAAAATCATTGCGTTTATATTGTTAGGAGTGCTGATTTTGATTATCTCGTTTGTGTATCAAAAAATTAAAAAATTAGTGGTGGATGAATCTCAAAATACTAGTTCAAATGAAAATTAAGTTAATTGTTTCAATTTGTTTTATTTGCATTTTAGGCTTTGGTCAAAGTCATAAAGGTGCAATTGAAAAAGTACAAGAAAAGGGATTTTATAGAATTTTAATTGCTCCTGAAGTACGTTCGGCTTCTAATGAAAATTTTGATTTTTTGAGACTTTATGATGAGCGTAAAAAAGAAATCCTTTTTGTAGTTGATTTCAATAAGAACTATTTTTTTTCAAACCGATATAGTCCATTAAGAATTTCGGAACAAAAACAAATTAAAGATTCTGTTTCTTAGTACATTATCAATGTCGTTGAAAATATGAAATATTGTTCAGAATTAAGTTTGAAAATTGCCAATACAGGTCTTACTAAAGAATATAATATTAGTGGAAGTGACGATGGAATTCATTGGTTTGGATTAGTAATGAATTCGATGTTATACGATTTAAATGATTTTCAAAACACATATGTTAGAAAAACAGTTTCATTTCCAAACAATTCCTATAAATTTTTAAAAATTGAATTTATTGATAAAAATTCTATGCCTGTAAATCTTTTAGAAGTTGGGTATTTTATTGGAGAGGAAAAAACAGAACCAACAACAGTATTAAAAGATTTTAAGCATAAAATAGTTGTTGATAAAACGAACAAGAAAACCATTATTAAGTTTTCAGCAAATGATTTTCATACAATAGACGGAATAGCATTTAATTTCAAAAACTCACGATATTTTAGAAAAGCTTCCGTCTTCATTAAGGAAACTAGAAGCATAAAAAAGAAATCGGAATTATATAGAAAATTAGTTGCTAGTTTTAATTTAGATTCAAATACAACCAACAGTTTTAAATGGGAAAGTTTTCAAGCAAAAGATTTTGAAATTGAAATTGATAATTTGGATAATGAACCTTTAGAAATTAAAGAAATCAAATTATTACAAAATCAATTTTATTTAATTGCAGATTTAGATTTTAGTAAGAATTATGAAATAGTAGTAGATTCTACTTTGTCAAAACCTCAATATGATTTGGTAAAATTTCTACCAAATGATTTAATGCAATTAAATGTAATTAGAATTTCAGATTTTAAAAAGATAAGTTTAAATAAAGCATCGATAACGCAACAATTCTGGCAAACTAATTGGTTTTTATGGACATCAATTGTTGTAGCTGGAATTATTATTGGTTATTTTGCATTTGGATTGTTGAAAGAGGTAGAGAAGAAGGACTAATTTTCTTCTCTATTAACTTTTTCAAAATCAAAAGCAGGTTTACAAATCGCTATATACTCACATGGTTTATCAAAAGGATTTGAATATTGAACGCGTGTGTTTTTCTCAATTTTAATAGACTGACCTGTTTCCAATACTACCGTTTCATCTTCAATAATGAATTGCTTTTTACCTTTAATGATATAAGTATATTCATCAAATTCAGGCGTTTGAAAAGGTTCACTCCAGCCAGATGGCGCAATCATATGAGCAATTGAAATCGCTGCATTGTTTGTAGTGGCCAATCCGTGGTGTTCTTCTATTAATTTTTCATCAGTAGTTGGAACTACAAATGGTGATTTTTGAATAAAATATTTTTTCATTATTTCTTAAACATTTTCATTAGTAAACCAAATGCACCGCGAATAAAAGTAGCGCTTGTAACTACTTTGGTAATTGATTTCCCTACTACCTCTGCCGTACTTGGTTCTTGTTTTGTATTTCGCGATGGTTTTTCGGCTTCTTGTTCGGCTGCCACTTCTTGAGCTTCTGTAATTTTTTTGTTTAGCAGTTCGTAAGCACTTTCGCGATCTAATACTTCATTATATTTCTTTGCTAATTTTGATTTAGTAATACTGGCTTCAATTTCAGTTTCTGTTAAAACATCCATTCTACTCATTGGTGCTCGCATCATCGTTGCTACTAATGGTGTTGGCGTTCCTTTTTCGCTTAAAGCGGTTACAAAAGCTTCTCCAATTCCTAACGAAGTTAATATTTCATCGGTTTCATAAAAATCGGTGTCTGGATAATTCTCAGCCGTCATTTTAATCGCTTTTCTATCAATCGCTGTGAAAGCTCTTAATGCGTGCTGAATTTTTAATCCCAATTGCGCCAAAACGCCTGTTGGGACGTCCATTGGGTTTTGTGTAATGAAATATATACCAATTCCTTTAGAACGAATCAATTTCACAATCGTTTCAATTTGATTTAACAATGCCTTGCTCGCTTCGTCAAAAATCAAATGGGCTTCGTCAATAAAAATGACTAATTCTGGTCGTCCAGTATCACCTTGTTCGGGCATCGTATTGTAAATTTCGGCAAGTAAACTCAACATGAAAGTTGAGAATAACTTCGGTTTGTCTTGAATGTCGGTTAGTCGCATGATGTTGACATAACCATTTCCATTTTCGTCAATACGCATCAAATCCTGAATATCGAATGATTTTTCTCCAAAAAACAAAGCCGCACCTTGTTGTTCAAGTTCGATGACTTTTCTCAAAATAGAACCTGTTGAACTGGTTGAAATTCTTCCGTATTCGGCTTCAAATTCAGCTTTTCCTTCTTCGGTTGCGTAATTCAGTACTTTTTTGAAATCTTTCAAATCCAATAATGGAAGACTATTATCATCACAATATTTAAAAACAATTGAAACTACACCAGCTTGTGTGTCATTCAAATCTAAAATTCGAGAGAATAAAACAGGTCCAAATTCAGAAACTGTTGCTCTTAATCGAACGCCATTTTGTTCTGAAATTGTCATTAATTCCACTGGAAAAGCTTTCGTTTCGTATGGAATCGAAATTTTAGCATGACGTTCTGTAATAAACGATTTTTCTTCTCCAGTCATAGCAATTCCTGAAAAATCTCCTTTAATATCCATCATCAAAACCGGAATTCCATTTTGCGATAATTGTTCCGATAACACTTGAATGGTTTTGGTTTTTCCAGTTCCCGTTGCTCCTGCAATTAATCCGTGACGGTTTAAAGTTTTTAATGGAATGTTTACGTGTGTATTTGGAACCGCTTCGCCATCTAAAATTCCTCCACCTAATGTGATGAATTCTCCTTTACAAGTATATCCTTCCGTTATATGTTTGCTAAAATCTTCTGTCTTGCTCATTTTGATGTATTTTGAATTTCAAATGTAGTTAAAATCCGAGGAAATTTCAAGGACAATTACAAGCGCTATTTTAAAATTCTAACTTCTTATTTCAAAATTCTAACTTCCAAGTTGTATCTTTGCCCACTATTTTTATTTGAAATGTTACAGAAAGAAGTACAATTAGCGGTTGAAAAAGGCGAAATGTTGCCTTTAATGGAGGAGTTTTACACCATTCAAGGCGAAGGTTATCACACAGGAACAGCTGCTTATTTTATTAGAATTGGCGGTTGCGATGTAGGTTGCCATTGGTGCGATGTTAAAGAAAGTTGGAATGCTGAATTGCATCCACCAACAAGCACTGATATTATTGTTGCTAATGCAAGAAAATACGCCGACACCGTTGTAGTTACTGGAGGCGAACCTCTGACTTGGGATATGACGTTGTTGACTTCTAAACTAAAAGCTCAAAATTTAAAAGTACATATTGAAACTTCTGGAGCTTACGAAGTTTCGGGAACATGGGATTGGTTTTGTTTGTCGCCAAAGAAAAACAAATTACCTGTTCAAAGTGCGTATGATATTGCAAACGAATTAAAAGTTATCATCTACAACAAACACGATTTCATTTTTGCAGAAGAACAAGCGGCAAAAGTAAACCCAAACGCGATTTTATTTTTACAACCCGAATGGAGCAAAAAAGAAGAAATGACACCTTTAATTGTAGATTATGTAATGAACAATCCGAAATGGAGAGTTTCGTTGCAAACGCATAAATATTTGAATATTCCATAAGTTTTGCTCGCAAAGACGCTAAGCCGCAAAGGATAAATATTTTCTTTGTTAAACTTTGTGCAAAAAATTCGTGGTACTTTGTGTAACAAAAATTTTAAATTATATTTTTGAAAGCTTTGCCAAATAATCAAAATGCTCGCCTTCCAAAATAAGTTCGCATTCTAAACCATTTGCAATTGCGGCGTTTTGAAGCGTATTGTAATCCAAATACAACCAATCAAAAGTATCTTCAGTTTCTCCTTTATATTGAATGGCAAAAGTTAATTCGCCATAATAACCATTTGCAGGAACTTCGTAAGCACCATCTTCGTCTTGGTCGTACATATAAATCAAGTCCGAACTATCTATTAAAATTTGTCCGCCTTCGTTTAGCAGCGATTTCAATTTTTGCAAGAACTTTGGAATCTGATTCATTTTTCCGAAAATTCCGGTTCCATTCATTAAAAGTAGAATTGTGTCAAATTTTTCAGAAGTATCTAAATCCAATACATCGGAAATTTTACAGTTTTTCAAACCTCTCAATTCACAAGCTTTGATCGCGTTTTCAGAAATATCAATAGCTGTTACATCAAAATCTTTTTCTTCTAAATATAGTGAATGACTTCCTGCGCCACAACCTACATCTAAAACTTTTCCTTTTGCTAATTGTAATGCTTTCTGTTCCAATTTTAGCATGTCTTTAAAATCACGAAACAAATAAGCAACACTCATTTCATCAGCTTCCGAAATAGAAGTTTCGGTAATTAAATCTTCTGGAGAATTATTCGTTTGATAATCTAAAATAGCTTTTCCGAAAAGGTCTTTCATTGCTTTTTGTTTAAAGTTTCAGGTTTTATTAGTTTCAGGTTATTTTTGTTTCAAGTTTCAAGTTATTCTAGTTTCAAGTTGTTAACTTTGCCTTTAGGTTTTGAATTTGTTTTACAATAATAGATGTAAAATAACATTAAACCTGAAACTTGAAACAAATTTATCAACTTGAAACCAAAAATCGACGAACTCGGAAAACTTGCCAAAGATACACATATCGAAACCAAAAAGTATTTTGACAAGCTAAAAAAGAAAACACCCAAAAATTTGGATTATGTAATGCAAGATTTACACGATGCCGAATTTAAAAAAACGGATTGTTTGGAGTGTGCCAATTGTTGCAAAACAACCGGGCCATTATTTACTTCGGCCGATATTGAACGAATTTCGAAAAGTTTGCGTCAAAAACCACAACAGTTTATCGACCAATATCTTCGCATTGATGAAGATAAAGATTATGTTTTGAAAAGTGTTCCATGTACGTTTTTAGACAGCGAT
>JBIKZB010000273.1:0-2753 GCA_044354955.1 Flavobacterium sp.
TTTTTTAGCTTGATTTTTTTGTGTAGCCAATTGCTTTTCGCGAATTTCCTGACGCAACACTAAATATTCAGAATACGGTTTGTTGAAATCGTAAGCTTTACCTAATGAAATTTCAATAGTACGATTCGTCACATTATCCAAAAACATTTTATCGTGCGAAACAATTACAACTACGCCTGGAAAATTTCGTAAAAATCCTTCTAACCAAATGATACTTTCAATATCCAAGTGATTCGTTGGTTCATCCAAAAGTAAAATATCATTTGATTGCAATAATAATTTTGCTAATTCGATACGCATTCTCCAACCACCTGAAAAAGTATCGGTTTGATTATCAAAATCTTCTCTTTTAAATCCAAGACCTAACAAGATTTTTTCGGTATCACCCACATAATTATAACCACCTAACATTTCATAATGATGTGTTACATCACTCAATTCCTCAATCAAATCAGAATACTCTTGACTTTCATAATCTGTACGAGTAACTAATTGGTGATTGATTTCATCGATACGAAATTCAGCACGCTTAATTTCTTCAAAAGCTTGATAAGCTTCTTCTAAAACGGTTCTTCCTTTTACAAAATCAATATCTTGACGAAGAAATCCCATTTTAACCTCTTTTTCAGTTGCAATCTGACCAGAATCGGGTGCAAAATCTTTCGCCAAAATTTTCAACATGGTTGATTTTCCAGCGCCATTTTTTCCCACTAGTCCTACTCTATCGCCAGAACCTAGTCTAAAAGTTACTTCTTCAAAAAGATAAGTTCCACCAAATGAAACCGATAAATTATGTATGTTTAGCATTTAATTAATTTAAATGTTTGTTGTAAAAAAGTTACGATTCAAGTAAACTTAAAATTCAGCAAACAAATTGATATATGTAATAATTGTTACACATAGAATAGTTAGTTATTGTACCTTTGTGTAAAATATTTTGCAAATGTTAAAAAAAGGATCCATATTAAATAGTATTTTAACAGGAAGTTGTCCAACTTGCCATGAAGAAAGCATGTATTTAGACAAAAATCCGTATAATGTTATGAATGTTTACAAAATGCATGAAAATTGCAGCCATTGCGGAACCAAATATAAAATGGAACCTTCATTTTTTTACGGAGCAATGTATGTAAGTTATGCCCTTGGAATTGCATTTGGAGTTGCTGCTTTTATAATTACCTATTTCTTTATTGGTGAAAAAAGTTTAATCAATAATTTCATTTTCATTATAATCACATTAATTGTATTTATGCCTGTGATTATGAGATTATCAAGAAACATATGGATTAATATGTTTATGACATACGACAAGGATTGGAAACAACATAAAGGAGAAAAGAAAGCTACTTTAAGATAAATAAAAAAACCGAAACAAATTAGTTTCGGTTTTTTTTATAACATCTAACAATATCAATTTCTTTTTCCAACGGAAGTTGATTTTCAATGTGTTCAAAAAGTTGATTAGCTAAATACGGACCTAACATTACTCCTCGGGTACCTAAACCATTTAAAACATGTAATTGCGGATATTTTGGATGCGTTCCAACAAGAGGTCTTCTGTCTTTAACCGTTGGTCTTACACCTGCAAAATGTTGAACAATCTCAAAATCGCATGAAATTAATTCCGAAAGCTTTTCAACCAATTCTTGTTTTCCTGCTTCAGTAGGATTATTTGATTTATCCGACCAATCATATGTTGCGCCAACTTTATATAAATCATTACCAATAGGAAGTATAAAAACACTTGATTTTATAACAACATCTAATTTTAAATTGGGCGCTTTAATAATAAGCAGTTCGCCTTTTGTACCATCCAAAGGTAAATCGTTAAAATAAGGATTAGCGTGTAATCCAAAACCTTCTGCAAAAATGATGTGTTTGGCTTTTATGTTTTTATATTGAATTCCGTTTTCCGAAAATTCTATTTTATCATATTGAAAACCTTCGTCAGAAAAAACATTTAGTGATTTCAGATAATTAGAATAGGCTTCAATCAGAATTGAAATATTTAAATAACCCGTATGATTCACTTTTCCATAGTGAAAGGGAGACGTAATACTCTCATAAGAACTTGTAACTAATTTAGAAACTAGAAAAGGAGCTAAATTAGGTTTGTCAGCACCTTGAAACCAATTATTTTGCTCTTCAACTGAATATAACTTACGAAGAATTGGCAATTCGAAATCGAAAACTACATTTAATTTGGCTTGAATTTTATGATACAATGGAAAGGCAAAATCGATTTGCTCTTTGGCTTTCCAAACTTCACTAAATCTTTTTAAAACAACTGGATTATATAATCCTCCAGCAACACGCGAGGAAGGTTGTGAATTATTATCAAAAACATAAATTGATTTATTATTTTGCAAAGCTATTTCTGCAAATGAAATTCCGGCTAAGCCATTTCCTACGATTATATAATCTATCATGGTGTAAAATTAAAAAACTCTTACCAATGGTAAGAGTTTTTTTAAATGAAATTGGAGAAATATTATTAATAATTCCACATATCTTGTTCGAAGTCACGAATCTTTTCTTTCACACGATCAGATTCTAATAATTGCATTTGAGCATTTTCTTTCATATAGTCAGCAATCTTACGGTCACCGTAAACATTTTCTTCTAAGTAAATCATTCCACTAAAACGACGTGCATTTAACAAATGATCAAATGAAAACGGCATAGCTGAGTTTCTATTATTGAATGCTGTAGCTTCATGTAATACATCTCTTGTTGAAGGAAAATAAACCCAG
>JBIKZB010000274.1:0-2740 GCA_044354955.1 Flavobacterium sp.
TAAATCTTTAATCTTGTCTGCGTATTCAGGGAAATCTTGGTAAATAGGGTGTTTAGTTATCATGATGTGAGTTTTAAAATTTCTATACTCAAAATTAGTAATCAATTCTAAAAAGGTATATGATAATTATCATTTTCGAACATTATTTTTTGTTCTTTGAAATTAATTTTTCGTATTTTTCTATCTGTTCGGGTTGTAATATTTTTTTAATTTCTACATTAAATTTCTCACCTAGCTCTGTGAGTAAGTTTCTTTTTTCTAAGTCACTATAACTAACAGCTTCAATTATTTCTTTTGATTTAGCTTGATTCTCTTTGATAAGATTTCGTATTATAGCTTCTTGAAAACCATTAATGTCAATTTCTTTTCTGAAAATTTCTAACGATTGCTCAGTAAAATCAACTTTGGTTTTTTGAGAATTTTTTGGTGATCTTTCATATTGACCTCTACCAATTCTCCTGTCTACCTGAGAGTATGATGATATGGATAGAGATGTGATTAGAAATAAAAGTATAATTTTCATAAAATATTATTTTATTGGTTCTGCATACAAATCAAATTCAGTAGCATCAGTTACTTTTAAAATTACAAAATCGCCTGTTTTTAAATAGTATTTAGAAGCGTCTACTAATACTTCGTTATCTACATCTGGACTATCAAATTCGGTTCTTCCAATGAAATATTGTCCTTCTTTTCTGTCGATTACACATTTAAATGTGTGTCCAATTTTCTCCTGATTCAAATCCCAAGAAATTTGTGACTGTAAATCCATTATTTCAGCAGCTCGCGCTTGTTTAACTTCATGTGGTACATCGTCTTCTAAAACAAAAGCACCTGTGTTTTCTTCATGTGAATAAGTAAAACAACCTAATCGCTCGAATTTCATTTCTTGAACCCAATCTCTTAGGATTTCATAATCTTCTTGTGTTTCACCTGGATAACCCACAATTAAAGTGGTTCTTATTGCCATTCCTGGAACTCTTTCTCTAAATTCTTGTAATAATTTGGTCGTTTTTTCTTTAGTAGTTCCACGTTTCATTGATTTCAAAATGTTATCTGAAATGTGTTGTAATGGAATATCAATGTAATTGCAAATTTTTGGTTCACGTTTCATTAAATCTAAAACGTCCATTGGAAAGCCGCTAGGGAAAGCATAATGTAAACGAATCCACTCTATTCCTTCTACTTTTGCAAGGTTTTCTAGTAATTCGGCAAGATTACGTTTTTTGTATAAATCTAATCCGTAGTAGGTTAAATCTTGTGCAATTAAAATTAATTCTTTCACGCCTTTTTTTGCTAAACCTTCTGCTTCTTTTACCAATTTTTCAATAGGTTGCGAAACATGTTTTCCGCGCATTAACGGAATAGCACAAAAACTACAAGGTCTATCACAACCTTCCGCAATTTTTAAATAAGCGTAGTTTTTTGGTGTTGTCGTTAAACGTTCGCCAAGTAATTCGTGTTTGTAATCCGCCCCTAAAGCTTTCAATAATAAAGGCAATTCGGTAGTGCCAAAATATTGGTCAACATCTGGAATTTCTTTCTCTAAATCAGGACGATATCGTTCAGATAAGCATCCAGTAACAAATACTTTATCTACTAATCCTTGGTCTTTTTTGTCAACATATTCCAAAATCGTGTTTACCGATTCTTCCTTTGCATTGTCAATAAAACCACAAGTATTAATTACCACGATATTACCTTCTTCTTCGTGTGCTACTTCTTTTCCGTTGGCTTTTAGTTGTCCCATCAACACCTCACTGTCGTAAGTGTTTTTTGAACATCCTAGGGTAATTACATTGATTTTATTTTTCTTTAACGATTTGGTTCTCATGCTTTTAATTTTGATTCCGAACATTCGGTGGGCAAAATTACATAAAATAATTAGTAGAAGCACAGCGATTTAGAAATTTTTAAGTGTTTAGTTTCGCTGTTTGCTATATCTGTTAAGGCTTTATGTTGCTTTCATTGAGGCTATTATTTGAGTTTTTGGTATAAAAAAACCACTTCGTTGATAGAAGTGGTTTTGTATATGGATTTTGATTTTAAAAATTTATTGAATAAGTCAATGTAATGTTGTCTTGTACATTTCTAATTCGAGTTGGATCTGTCATGCCTGAAGAAATTAAATTTTGATTGTAATTTCTGTGGGTATTTGAATAGGATAGGTCTAATCTGTTTTCGCCAAAATTATATCCTAAACCGGCTGAATATCCTGTTAAATCGCCCATTGCAGTGTCTACGACATATGGGCTTTCTTCAAAGCGATAGCCGCCGCGAATACTCCATTGTTTAATTTTGTATTCACCTCCAATTCTTATCTCATAAGCATTTTTCATTTCAGAGCTCATTTGGGAATTCAAATCGCTGAAATTATTTTGATTTGTATTTTTGAATTGAACATTACTGTAGTCTTTTGTGGCTACATCAATACTAATTAATCCTTTTTTATTGAATATATAAGCAGCGCTTCCTGTTAATTTACTTGGAGTTCTTAATCTATATGTTGGGAAGATAAAAATAGGACTTCCAAAATAACGACTTTCATCTCCAGAAGGTACATTTACATTGTCATAAGTATATAAGTCTTGAGCTAATTCGTCATTTAGGTTGTACCAAGTTGGGGATTCATAAGAGGCTCCTAGTCTAAAAGAATCAGTTACTTTGTAAATTGCTCCTAAATTAAATGAAAATCCTGAGCCATAAGTGCTTAATTGGTTATCAAACACAATATTGCTGA
>JBIKZB010000275.1:0-2728 GCA_044354955.1 Flavobacterium sp.
TAATTGTTGAAGTGGTTTCAATTGATCTAAATTAACTTGAGATTTTTGGAGTAAACTAAGCATGTTCATAATATGTGTCGGATTCATATCGTTTCCAAGAACACGTACTACTGCAAATCCGTTTTCTTTTTTACCTACTAAGACTACAAATTCTTCAATATGTTCATCATCATCGCCAACAAAATAAATAGCAGCACCATCATTACCAGAACCTGCTTTCATTAATTGCTGATAGCTTTCATCTTTTAAAATGGTTTTAACTTCTTTTATTTCTTCTTCGTAACCAACACTATTTGTAGAATCAGTTCTAAAAGCTAAAATATTCATTTTTTCAAACGATTTTAAAGCTGCTATTTCTGTTTCAGACAATGCCATTTTATCGGTTTTAATAATACTAGGAGCTAAATCAACCGCTATAAACTTAGAAGATTCTGTATTCTCTACGAAATACTTTTGAAGTGAAGGCTTGTCTACACAACTGCAAAGTAACATCACAACAGAAACTAACAATAATAACTTTTTCATGACTTATTTTTTAGAAGCTTTTTTCAAATCATCACCACCTGGCAAGCTCATTTTTTCTGTTAACATAGAAATTTCATCCAAACTAAAATTACCTGTTAAAGATAAAACAACTGTACTAGCATCTTTCATATTCGCTCCTTCAATAAACATTAAAAGTTCTCTAACAATATTTTCGTTAGCACCTGATTTTACATAAATCTTTACGTTTTTTCCATCACCATTTACACGCATTAATTCTTCTAACGGATTTGATTTTAAGTAACTATTTACCGTTGCTTTCATATCTGCACTAATTTTTGCATTACTAGTTGTAAACACTTTTAAGTTGTCTAATTTTTTAAGCAAGTTCATGTATTGTTGCATTTCTTTATCTTTTGCATCAACTTTTACTTTACTCATCATTTCGAACATCTTCTTATTTACAATAACTGATGCTACTCCATCTTTATCTTCAAATTTATCAAAAGCTCCTTGCGCAAAAGAAACCGTTGATGTCAATAAAAATGCTATAACTACTACTAAATTTTTCATTTTTTCTCTTATTTAAAAATTGTTTTTTTTGTTTTTTCGTATTCTTCTAAATAGACTACACTTTCCATGCCAATGTTTACTTGTTCTGAAACCATTAACAATGCTTTCTGAGTCGCGGCAATGGCTTCTTCTGGATTATCGTACGTTCCTAAATCTTCATTCTTAGGTTCAGACGGATAAAAATAGAAGGTTGCCAATCCAAAAAGTACAACAAAACTTGCTGCAATACCCATCCATTTTACAGTTCTTTGTTTTCTAGGTTGTAATGGAAGTTTTTGCTCGAATTGCGTTCCTTTTTGCATTTCAAAGTAACCAAACAGCGATTGATATTTTGCCAAATGTGGCGCCACATCATTGGAAGAAAAATAGGCCTTTAATTGTTTTTCTTCAGCTATTGTAGTTTCTCCTTGAAAGTATTTTTCCAATAATTGTTCAACTAACTTGAGTTCCATAATTATGTGTTTTTTCTATTTGTTCTCTTAAGGTTTTTCGTGCTCTTGATAAAGCTACTCGAACCGCTGTTTCATTCATTTCTAATACTTGAGCTATTTTCGAAAATTCGTATTCTTCAATTTCTCTTAGTTGTAATATCAAACGTTGTTGTTCTGGTAAATTGTTTATTAACTTTTCGGCCCACTGCAACGTATTTTGATGTTCTATTTGTGTTTCAACACTAGCTTGCTTGTCTTGATAATTGTTATGTACAATTTGCAAATTAGTAGCTCTCTTGCTTTTTAGTTGATCCAAACAATAATTTTTGGTCATCGTCATTGCCAAGGCTTCCACACTATTATATTGATCCAAAGAACTGTTTTTATTCCACAACCTTACCAAAACTTCCTGAGTAGCATCTTCTGCTTCCTCCGTACTCACGAGCATTCGTTTCGCTAAACGAAATAACTTATCCTTAAAAGGAGTAATTATCTCTACAAACTCGTTTTGATTCATTTTAGTTAGTTGGTTTATAATGAAGACGAATGTAATTTATTTTTGTTACAAAAAGAAAAAAAGGTTTTGATAAATAAATACCAAAACCTTTTAAAATCAAATAATTAAACTTTATCTAAAACAGAAAATTCAAACCTAATTTGTAATTTCTTCCTCTAGTATTATAACCAATTACTTCCTGAAAATCGTCGTTTAAAATATTAGTTACTGCTCCAAATATTTGCAAACGATTAGGTAATAACTCGTATGAAATATTAGAATTAACCAATTGATAAGCTGCTAAATTAACAGCTTGTGTTGCCCAAATATTCGAATCATAATAAGCATCACTTCTTTTGTCTACAAATTGATAATTGATTCCAAATGTTCCTCTTTTAAATTTGTAATTCAAATCTACATTTCCTTTGTGCTTAGGAATTAAACGGTTTAATTGTTTTTCAACTTCTGTGAAAGTATAGTTTCCTCCGATATTAAACCTTTCAGATAAATTGTATCGAATACTTGCTTCTACTCCTTTTGCATTGAAGGTGCCGTCAATATTAACATAGTTTGATACAAAAGTTAAAGGATTGGTATAAAACCCAAACGTATTTTCTTCTTCTCTATAAAAACCAACTGCATTAATAGTTAATTTCTTGTCTAATAATTGCGATTCGAAACCCAATTCTGCCGTAGCATTTTCTTCAGGAGTTAAATCTAAACTTCCATAAGGACCATATAATTG
>JBIKZB010000045.1:0-9412 GCA_044354955.1 Flavobacterium sp.
ATCCTCTAAAATTGCCATTAGTGTAACTCTATCGATGAGTTTGTCGTCTTTAAATTCTGAAAACGATTCTATTAATGCAATATTCTCCATGTCAACTCTTTATTTTAAAATGATATTATAACAACTACTTCTTTTATATTTTCATAAGAAAGTTCCAGTTTTTTATCAACTGTTTCTTTTCCTTTTCCTATTTTTTTTGGCTCACGAGCCTGCCATTCTAAAGTTATTTTTTCATCATCAGCTGTAACTAATTTTGCTTCAATTTCTTCAGATGAAATGGTCTTAACTTTTATAGTTCTACCTATATTTTTCTTGTATTGTCTTACTAATTTTAGCGGACTTGAAACTCCTGCTGAAGCAACTTCTAAAGAAAAATCTTGCTCTTCTCTATCTAAATTACCTTCAACAGCTCTACTTACATCGATACAATCTTGTAAATTTACACCAAAATCACCATCTAAAACAACACTAATTTTATTAGCATCGTTAATAGTAAAATCTATCAAAAAAAGATGCTCACGCTCCAATAATGCTGCATCTAATGCTTCTTGAACTTTATTTTTAAATGTCATACTTTTATAAAAAGAGGCACGCTTTGCGTGCCTCATAATCCTCTGTTTTTTAATAACGGCACAAATATACAATTTTTTTTGAATTAAAAAAAAGATTGTCAGTTTGGATATTTTTTGTACTTTTATGGTGTAATTTATTTTACACTATATAATATAACCTAAAACAAAATTATGAAACGAATTTTAGTACCTACCGATTTTTCAAAACACGCAGAATACGCATTAAAAGTTGCAGCCCAGATAGCCAAAAAAAGTGGTGGAGAGATATTTTTAGTACACATGCTTGAATTACCTACATCTGGCAACGACGCCATTTCTACAGCTCATGAAATACCTGAATTAATGCTATTTAAAAACGCAGCAATTAATAAACTAGATTCTATTATGAGCGCTGAATATCTTAGTGGCGTAAATATATCTAAAATCATTCAATTCGAAATGGCTTTTGACGGGATCATTAAGAATGGCAAAGCTCACAATGTAGACTTAATAGTTATGGGATCTCACGGAGCGAGTGGTTTTCAAGAAATGTTTATCGGATCTAATACTGAAAAAGTAGTTAGAAACTCAGATGTACCTGTATTAGTAATTAAAAGAGAAGAAAGCGATTTTAATGCTAATAACTTTGTATTTGCTTCTGACTTTTCCGAAGAAATAAAAAAACCTTTTGAAAAAGTTGTTGAATTTGCAGATAAATTTAATTCTCATTTACATTTAGTAACCGTTAACACTCCTAACAATTTTAAATCAACTAGAGTAGCACAAAAAGCTATGGATGAATTTGTTGCTGAATTTAAAATCAATAATTGCTCAACTCATATTTATAATGACGTTAATGTAGAAAAAGGTATTTTACATTTTGCAAAAGGCATCAATGCTGATATAATTGGAATGAGTACTCATGGAAGAAAAGGCTTATCACACTTCTTCAACGGAAGCATCAGTGAAGACTTAGTAAATCACGCTAAACGTCCAGTTATTACTTTTAAGATCTAAATTTTAAAATTTTAATCGCATAAAAAAAGACTGCAAAAGCAGTCTTTTTTTATGCCAACTAGTATGCTATCAACGTTTTATAAAAATAAAAAAACTCCACTTATTTCTAAGTGGAGTTTTGTTGGCCCACAAGGACTCGAACCTTGAATGACGGTACCAAAAACCGGAGTGTTACCATTACACCATGGGCCAATACCTAACAACCTTTTCGATTGCGAGTGCAAATGTAATACATAATTTCTATTCTGCAAATTTTTCTAAAAAAATATTAAAATATTTATTAAACCTTTTTAATAAACAAAAAAATAGTTTCTTTGTAGTAGAATATAGAAAAAAAAAAAACAATATGAATTCATTCAACTTTAAAAAGTGGAACACTATAATTGGTTGGTCTACTTTTATAGTAGCATTAATTACTTATTCATTAACTGTAGAGCCCACCATGAGTTTTTGGGATTGTGGGGAATACATTGCAACGTCAGCTAATTTAGAAGTTGGCCATCCACCAGGAGCGCCTTTGTTTCAAATGCTAGGAGCGTTCTTTGCAATGTTTGCCTTAAGTGCAGACAAAATTGCACTGATGGTTAATTACCTTTCTGTATTTTCAAGTGCTTTTACTGTTCTTTTTATGTTTTGGTCGTTAACCATTTTATTGAAAAAATTAATCACTAAAGAAACTGAACTTTCAACAATTAATGCCATTATAATTTTAGGCAGTGCAGCTGTTGCTACTTTGTCTTTTACTTTTACCGACAGTTTTTGGTACAACGCAGTAGAAGCCGAAGTATACGCAATGGCAACTTTTCTAATCTCTTTGTTATTTTGGTTAGGATTACGCTGGGAACAAGAAATAAACACACCAAGAGGAAACAAATGGCTTTTACTAATCTCTTTAGTAATAGGCCTTTCATTTGGAGTTCACTTTATGGCCCTTTTAGCATTTCCAGCTATTGGATTTTTATATTTTTTCAAAAAATACAACAATGTTACCTTGAAAAGTTTTTTGATTGCTAATGTAGTTATTGTCGCTATTTTGCTTTTCATCTTTAAACTTTTACTTCCATATACCTTAGCATTCTTTGGTAAAACTGAAATCTTCATGGTGAACAGTCTTGGAATGCCATTTAACTCTGGAACAATCTTTGCTTTTATTTTAATAGTTGCTGCGTTCTATTTCGGATTAAATTATACCAAGAAAAAAGGACATGTTTTTTACAATACTTTAATTTTAGCTACTCTTTTTATTTTAATTGGTTTTTCAACTTGGATGATGTTACCTATTCGTGCCAATGCCAACACACCAATTAACGAAAACAAACCTTCGGATGCTGCAGAGGTTTTAGCTTACTACAATCGTGAACAATATGGCGAACAAAAATTATTCTACGGACCTCAATTTTCGGACACCTATTCTGGTTTAGATCCTGTTACACCTTATTTAGATGATAAGCCAAACTACGAACGTGATTATAAAACAAAAAAATACATCATCACTAACGATTACATCAACGCAAAACAGAATACTGACGACGCTCATAAAGGATTATTACCTAGAATGTGGAGCAATGAGCACAATGAAAATTATATGATTTTCACAGAGCCTTTAGAATTTAGAATCAATCCAGAATATGCTCATGAAGACGAATTAGTTCAAATTGTAACACAATTTAGAAAAGCATATGCCGCAGGAGAATTAGACGAAAAGGATTATGACAAATTCTTAAAAGGATATGGTGAGTATTTAATAGTTGACAAACCTACATTTTCCAATAACATGAAATTCATGGTACAATATCAATTCGGATACATGTACTTGCGCTATTTACTTTGGAATTTTGTAGGAAGACAAAATGATGTACAAGGAAAATATGACAATACTAATGGTAATTGGCTTAGTGGAATTAATTTTATAGATGAGATTTTTACTGGAACTCAAAAAAATCTTCCATCGGATATGCAAAACAACAAAGGAAGAAACATTTATTATGGTATTCCTTTACTTTTAGCACTCATTGGATTTGTTTTTCATGCCATGAGAGATAAAAAAAGTTTCTATGTTTTGCTTGTTTTATTCCTATTCACAGGTCTTGCATTAAAAGTTTACTTAAACGAAAGACCTTTTGAACCAAGAGAAAGAGATTATGCGCTTGTAGGCTCCTTCTACGTTTTTGCTATGTGGATTGGCTATGGAATTTTTGCTATTTTCGATACTTTGAAAAAATACATTCAACCAAAAGCAGCATTAGCAGTCGTTTTAGTAACCTCATTATTAGCTTCACCAGTTGTTTTAGCAGCTCAAAATTGGGACGACCACGATCGCTCAAACAAAGACACTGCTTATACAATGGCAAAAGCCTATTTAGATTCATGTGAGCCTAATGCAATTTTATTTACTATTGGTGATAATGACACTTTCCCACTTTGGTATATGCAAGAAATTGAAGGATATCGTACTGATATACGAATAGTAAATACAAGTCTATTTATGACGGATTGGTATATTGATCAAATGAAAATGAAAACTCATAATTCTGAACCTATTCCAAGCTCTTTTAACAGAGAACAATACAAGGGAAGTCATAGAGATTACAGTTTATACGTGGAACGCACGAAAGATCCTTTATTACTAGACGAAATGCTTAAATTCATCGCTCTTGACGATGAACGTGCTAAAATTGAATTAAACAACGGAAGAAAGGTAAATTATTTTCCATCTAAGAAAGTAATTTTCCCAATAGACAAAGCAACAATAATAAAAAACAAAGTAGTTTCAGAAAAATTCTATGACTCAATTGTTCCTGCTATTGAATTTGAAATAAAAGATGACGCACTTTACAAAAATCGATTAATGATGCTTGACATTGTAAATCAAAATAATTGGAAACGACCTATTTATTTTACTGGCGGAAGTTTTGGTGAAGATGACTACATTTGGATGAAAGATTATTTACAATTAGATGGAATGTGTTTCAAATTAGTTCCAATAAAAACACCTGCAGAATCTCCAAGTCCAATGAAAATGGGCTTAATAGATTCTGAAAAAATGTATAATATTGTAATGAAATGGGATTGGGGTAATAGTGGAAAATCTATTATATATCACGATGTTGAAACTCGAAAAAACAGCATCACATACAGAACTAATCTAGCGCGTTTAGCAGAAACTTTAATTACAGAAGGTAAATTAGAAAAAGCTGAAAAAGTAATTGATTTAGCTATGGAAAAAATGCCGGTCAAATATTTTGAATATTATTCAATGTTAGAACCATTTGTAATTGGATATTACGAAGTAGGCAAAAAAGAAAAAGCAAGAGCAATTATTTCGGAAGTAATTAAAAAATACCAAGAAAATCTAACTTTTTATAATAGCTGGAAACCTAGTGAGCAAAACTTTGGCGCTATTGATATTGTAAGTGATATTGAATATTACAGAAGCTTGCTACAAGTAGCAGAAGCTGCTGATGATTTAGAATTCTACAATAAAGAAAAAGCAAAATTTAATACCTTTAATAAAATGTTTGACCGTTTTGGCAGAAAAATGGAATAACTAATTTATAGATATAAAATGTTCCAAGTGAAAGAAATTTCGTTTGGAACATTTTTTTTATGCTAATTTTACACGATGAACTTTAATTGGGTAAAAACAAATAGTTTGATAAAAAAGGTTTTCGCTAATCTGGTTTGGGATATACCAAACTTGGAAAACAAAATCTATTTAACATTTGATGACGGACCAATTCCAGAAGTAACTGAATGGGTTTTAGACCTTTTAAAATCGGAAGGAATTAAAGCGACTTTCTTCTGCATTGGAGATAATATCAAAAAACATCCTGAAGTTTATAAAAGAATTCTGTCTGAAGGACATCAAACAGGAAACCACACTTTCAATCACTTAAACGGATGGAAAACCCAAACCAATCTTTACATCGATAATTTCAAGATGTGCGAAACTGAACACTTAAAACTGAACACTGAGCACTTTTTTTTATTTCGTCCACCTTATGGAAAAATAAAGCCTAGTCAATCGAAAGCAATTAGAGCGTTCGGTTACAAAATAATCATGTGGGATGTTTTGAGTTATGATTTTGATTCAACCCTTACAGCAGAAAAATGTCTGGAAAATGTAATTTCAAATACGGTACAAGGAAGCATTATCGTATTTCACGATAGCCTAAAAGCAGAAAAAAATCTGAAATTTGCATTACCAAAAGCAATACAAATTTTAAAAAATAGGGGGTTTGTTTTTGATGTAATTTCTTAGGCTTGTTCTTGCACTAACGAAATCAACGTATTCGCATCAAGTTCACCGCTTTGTCTCCATACCATTTGACCTTCTTTATAAATCATTAAAGTAGGCAAACCTTTAATACGAAGTGCATCGGCTAATTCCTGATTTTTATCCACATCAATTTTAATTACACGCGCTTTGTCTCCTAAAGCCGCTGCTACATGACGAATTACTTCGTTCATTGCTACTGAAGGTTCATTCCACTCTGTAAAAAAATCGATAAGTACAGGCACTTGAGCATCGATAAGTTCTCCAAATTTTGACATAAATTGAATTTATTAGTATCAAAAAAATTATTTTTCACGCGAAAATAATATACAAATGTAGCATTTTTACTGAATTACGCTACATTTTCTCCTTTTTTTAGTTCAATAACCGTTATTTCGGGCATAATTCCTACTCTACCAGGGTAAGCATGGAAGCCAAAACCACGATTTACATAAATATATCTTCCTGCATTTTCATACAATCCTGCCCATTGTTTATATACATATTGCACTGGACTCCATTTGATCCAACCCGGAATTTCTATCCCAAATTGAAATCCGTGCGTATGACCCGAAAGCGTTAAATGATAATGATTATCATCATGCTGAATTTTCTCATCCCAATGACTTGGATCGTGACTCAGTACAATTTTGAAATCATCTTTAGACAAGCCTTTTGAAGCCAAATTCAAATCGCCGCGTTCACCGAATTTTCTTCCCCAGTTTTCAACACCCACGATTGCTAATTCCTGATTGTCTTTTTTGATTTTCACATGTTCATTCAACAACAACTTGAAATCTATTTTATCATGAATCGCTTTTATTCCTTCAAAATTTGCCTTCTTTTCTGCTTGTGATTTCCAATCTAAATATTCGCCATAATCATGATTTCCTAAAATGGAGAATTTTCCAAATTTTGGATTATGAATGCCTTTAAACGTATCAATCCAAGGATCCATTTCAGTTGCGTGAGTATTCACAATATCGCCTGTAAACAAAACCATATCCGAATTTTGCTCGTTAATCAAGTCAATCGCATATTGAATTTTCTCAGCATCATCAAAACTACCACTGTGCACATCAGAAATATGAGTTATCGTAGTTCCATCGAAAGCATCGGGTAAATCTGGAAAAAATAACGTTTGCTTAATTACTTTAAAATTGTATTTTCCAACAGTAATACCATATAAGAAAGAAGCAAACGGAATAGCCGCAACTCCTAAAGCAATCTGGCTCACAAAACGTCTTCGTTCTGGCAAAAATCCTTTCGAATCACTGTTAACCAAGGAAAATAATCCCACAAAAAAGCGAATAATATCTTCACCAAATAAAATAATAGTTAATAATAATTTGGGAACATAGAGCATTAGCAATAATCCCATCGTCATCATAGTTTTTGGCGTTTGCCCTACACTTCTATCAAAATGATATAATTGATAAATGATATAAGCTAACGCTATAGCCGAAGTAACATAATAAAAAATGAAAAACCACTTCGATTTAATCAACGTTTTAAACGCCTGAAAAGCATAGATTTCAAGAATGACAACAAATACTAAAAAAACAATCCAACGAATCATTAGCTCTTTTTTTTTGCAAATTAACAAAGAAAGTAACTGACAATTACTTTTGTTAGTTATATTTTAACATTGGTTTACAAAGCTACAATTCGAACTTTATCATTCGTAACAACAATAAAATTATTTTGTAGGTCTTCGGAGAAATTTTGAATAAGTTTTCCAAGTACTTCAATCCTTTTCGTGAAAATATTTGGTTCGCAGCGCACTAAGATAACTCCGCAATGCACTTTTTGATTTCTAAAAACCATTTCGCCGAAATCTTTATCTGAGGTTATTAGAATATAATTTTCGAGATGACACTTTTCTAAAATTGCATCATCCGAAGCACCACGCCATTGTTCAAAAACAGAAAAAACTTCATGCTCTTGATTTCTAAGCCAAGAAGCAACAGAAGTTCCAGTACATTCATCAACTAAAAAACGCATTAGGAAGCAATTTTATCTAGATCTAAAGTGGTGGTTTTTTCAAGGATATTTTCAGCATATTGTAAGCAAGCTAAAATTTCTTCCTTCTTTAAACCTTTATACTCTTGAAGAATTTCATCCATAGAAATCCCTTGAGCCAACATAGAAATAATATGCTCAACAGTAATTCTTGTTCCTATTATTACAGGTTTTCCAAGCATTATTTTAGGATTAATCTCAATAAATTCCATAATGATTAAATTAATTTACCTCAAATATAATAATTTTAAAAATGAAATAGTATTTTTTAAAAAAAATCCCAAATTAGTTGTTTATTTTTACAATCTAATTATAATAAAATGTCACAAAAACGCCTTTTCCTTCTTGATGCCTACGCGCTTATTTTTCGTGGGTATTATGCTTTTATAAAAAATCCTCGTATCAATTCTAAAGGAATGGATACTTCCGCTATTATGGGATTCATGAATTCTTTAATGGATGTCATAAAACGCGAAAAACCCGACCATTTAGCCGTGGCTTTTGATAAAGGCGGAAGCGATTATCGTTTTGAAATGTATCAAGAATACAAAGCACACCGTGACGAAACGCCAGAAGCGATTAAAATTGCCGTTCCTTTCATTCAAGAATTATTACGCGCTATGCACATTCCAATTATCGAAAAAGCGGGTTTTGAAGCCGATGATTTAATTGGAACATTAGCGAAACAAGCCGAAAAAGAAGGTTTTCAAGTGTTCATGGTGACGCCAGATAAGGATTTTGCACAATTAGTTTCGGAAAATATTTTCATGTACAAACCTGCCCGAATGGGAAATGATATTGAGATTTGGGGAATTCCAGAAGTCTTAGCAAAATTTGAAATTGAGCGTCCTGATCAAGTAATTGATTTTTTAGGAATGATGGGCGATTCTGCCGATAATATTCCTGGATTACCGGGTGTGGGAGAAAAAACAGCGAAAAAATTCTTAGCCGAATATGGCACTTTAGAAAATTTATTGGCGAACACGCATCAGCTAAAAGGTGCGATGAAAGATAAAATCGAAGCCAATAAAGAGTTAGGAATATTATCCAAAAAATTAGCTACTATCCTACTCGATTGTCCCGTGACATTTGATGCTGACGATTATGAATTATCAAAACCCGATGTAGAGAAAACCGATGCTTTGTTTCAGGAATTAGAATTCCGCCAAATGAAAGCGCAGTTTGATAAATTATTTGGTTCTGGGAAAGAATATGACGAAATTGATGCCAACGGAAATATTTCTGAAATTCAACAACCCATTAAAAAAGCTCCAGCAAAAAAATCAAATGAAGACCAATTTGATTTGTTCGGTTTTAGTGAGGAATCAGATGAACCAACAGCGAATCATTCGTATTATGCAACGTTAGAAAACACAACGCATTTTTACCAAATTATTCAAGGTGATTTGCCTGTAAAATTATTGTTACAAAATTTATTAAATCAAACTTCGGTTTGTTTTGATACTGAAACTACTGGAATTGATGCTTTAAATGCAGAATTAGTAGGAATGTCATTTTCTTTCGAAAAAGGAAAAGGATTTTATGT
>JBIKZB010000276.1:0-2705 GCA_044354955.1 Flavobacterium sp.
CTTCTTTTTAGTCATCACCTTTCAGTTTGGCTTTGCAACAGAAATCGATAGTTTAGACCTAAACCCATTTTTAAAATTACCTCAATTTTCTAATTCTCTATTAGAAGATTGCGATGCTTGTGGTTGGTCGGCAAGTGGTGGAAGTATGGGATTTGCCTCTATGTTAAATACAAATTTCATAGGTATTCGCTATTTTAATCAATCCTATAAAAGTACTGACGGCTTGTATTCTAATTCTCCTTGGTACAACGAAAATTTTAATACGCTTCAACTTTGGGCTCGAATACCTGTGGTTAAACGGGTTCAAATTTCAGCCTTAATACCGTATCACTTTCACAACAGAGAAACAAATTCTGGCACTCAAAACATCAGCGGGTTAGGGGATATCACAGTTTTAGGAATGTATCAATTATATCAAACGCATAAAGACAGTACCCTTTTTATCCATTCTTTACAAGCTGGGGCAGGATTGAAAATTCCTGTTGGTAAGTTTGATGCAACAAATAACGGAAGTGTTAATCCAAGTTATCAAGTTGGAACTGGAAGTTGGGATTATCTTTTAGCGGCAGAGTATGTAATCAGAAGACAGAAATTAGGACTAAATACGTTATTAAATTATGTTATTAAAACAGAAAATGATAAGAATTACCAGTTTGGAAATCAATTTAATTACGCAGGAACCTTCTTTTATTCACTCAAAAGGAATGCGTATTCTATTGTTCCACAACTTGGTTTTGCTGGCGAAGTGTATGAAAGCAACTATCAATTAGGTCAAAAAGTACGAAACACCTCGGGTGATATTTTTTTAGGTAAAATTGGTTTTGAAGTAGGAAAAGATAAATTATCACTGGGTGCTAATGTCATGCTTCCCATTGCTCAAAATTTAACAGGAGGCAATGTTGAAGCTAATTATCGTTGGAGTTTAAATTTTAACTATAGCTTATAAACTAGTATCTTTTTAATTTTTACAAGCCTCAAAATGGTATTCATTTTTGAGGCTTTTTTTGTTGCTATCATTTAGAATACCCCATAAAAATATAAATCATACCATAATCTATGTAATAGTTTATAGCTATTATTACTGTATCATTGCTATAAGTAAAATTTATAATTGAATAAGTAATAACATTAAAAAGTTAAAATAATGAATTCATTTTACCCCGAACTTTGAAAAAAGAAAACAAATAAAATAGTTTAATATGAAAAAAGTTTTATTAACAACCAGTTTGTTTCTTGGGTTATTTTCGCTAGCTCAAGAAACAGCTACTTGTCCGGTGACAGGAAAAACTATGAGTGTAAACAAAGAAAACACTTCATCAGGACCTAGTGCGGAAGATTACCATGCTTCAAATGGTACTGCACAGACAAAATCGGCTACTCCATCTACAAAAGGAAGTAGTAATGTTGACAGGAATAAACAATGGTGGCCCAATCAATTAAATTTAAATGTATTGCGCCAGAACTCTGAATTATCTGATCCTATGGGAGCTCAATTTAATTATGCTAAAGAGTTTCAATCGTTAGATTATGAAGCGCTTAAAAAAGATTTGCGCCTATTGATGACCCAATCGCAAGAGTGGTGGCCAGCCGATTTTGGTCATTATGGTGGATTGTTTATTCGTATGTCATGGCACAGTGCGGGTACCTATAGAACAGGAGATGGTAGAGGAGGAACTCGTGCCGGACAACAACGCTTTGCTCCACAAAATAGTTGGCCAGATAATGGTAACTTAGACAAAGCACGTCGTTTGTTATGGCCTATTAAACAAAAATATGGTAACAAAATCTCTTGGGCTGACTTAATGATTTTAACTGGTAACGTTGCTTTAGAAGACATGGGCTTTAAAACGTTTGGTTTTGCCGGCGGTAGAGCGGATGTTTGGGAACCAGAATCGCATGTGTATTGGGGACCAGAAACTAAATGGTTAGACGACAAACGTTATTCGGAAGGAAGAAAATTAGAGAATCCGTTGGCAGCCGTTCAAATGGGATTAATCTATGTAAATCCAGAAGGACCTAATGGAAACCCTGACCCCGTATTAGCAGCTAAAGACATTCGTGAAACGTTTGGAAGAATGGGAATGAATGATGAAGAAACGGTGGCATTAATTGCAGGTGGACACACTTTAGGAAAAACGCATGGTGCGGGCGATGCTAAACATGTTGGGGCAAACCCAGAAGCAGCGGCTATTGAAGAGCAAGGTTTTGGTTGGAAAAGCGATTACAAATCAGGAAAAGGTACAGATGCTATCACTTCAGGTTTAGAGGTTACTTGGACCTCAACTCCTGCAAAATGGAGTCATGATTACTTGACGTTCTTATTCAAATACGATTGGGAATTAACAACGAGTCCGGCGGGTGCTAAACAATGGATTGCAAAAACAGATGATAAAATTATTCCAGATGCTTTTGATAAAAACAAAATGCACAAGCCTTATATGTTAACGACTGACTTATCGTTACGTTATGACCCTATTTATGAGAAAATTTCAAGACGTTTCTTAGCTGATCAAAATGCGTTCAACGATGCTTTTGCTCGTGCATGGTTTAAGTTAACGCACCGCGATATGGGTCCGAAAACTACTTATTTAGGACCAGAAGCACCTAAAGTAGATTTAATTTGGCAAGATCCAATTCCTGCTGTAAATCATAAATTAGTGAATGATAAAGAAATCAAAGGCTTACAGTCACAAATTTTGGCTTCA
>JBIKZB010000277.1:0-2683 GCA_044354955.1 Flavobacterium sp.
CAATCTTTTTCAGAATTTATTACAAAGCCAGTTGAAGCTCTAAATTTTATTTGAGCTCCATTTCTAAACTCAAAATTAATTGTACTTTTTTTAGTACCTTTACGAAGGTGAAATTTTGTTTTCATACTTGAAAATTATTATGTTATTAGACAATTTTAAAGTTATGAAATGGTGTTTTTTTTGACGATTTTTGTGTCCAATTTTGTGTCCATTTGAGTCCATTTGAGTACTCATTAGTCCACTATTGTAAAAAAATCATCTTTAATAAACCCAAAAAAAACGCGAGGAAGCCAATAAAAGCGTTGAAAAAAAATAAATTCAACTATCCCTTCGAGGTCACTTTAGCATAAAAAAACGTCAAATTTTTTTGACGTTTTTTGTTTTTTAACATACTATTTTTTACGTTATTTGTAGATATGATAAGCAACTTAATTGCATTACTTCCCGAAGATAAGTATGAACTAGTAATTGGTGATTATATTGGTATGCTCATTCTAATCACACCCTTGTTTAGCTTGTTTTTGTTCTTTTCGTTTTATGTAATTGAAATTATTTATTTGCGAAACTATAAAAAACCTTTGGTGGTTTTTGCAAATGTAAATTTCTACCAATTACAAGAAACGCAGAAGCAAATTTTGTCTCAAAATTTTCAATTTTACAAGCAATTAAAGCCTAAATACAAGCGTTATTTTGAACATCGAATTGCAAATTTTATCAATACTTATGAGTTTGTAGGTAGAGATATTTCGGTAACAGAAGAAATGAAAGTTACTATTGCAGGAACCGCAATTATGTTAACTTTTGGAATGCGTGATTACCTAAATCCGCTATTCAAAAGAATTATTATTTTTCCAGATATTTATTATTCTGATCAAACAGAAAATTATCACAAAGGAGAATTTAATCCAAGATTAGAAAGTATTGTTTTTTCATGGAAACATTTTAAAGAAGGAATAGAAATAACAAATGATAATTTGAATTTGGGATTACATGAATTCACGCACGCTTTTCATATTCATTCATTAAAAAGCGACAAAGCAACAGCTGTTTTATTTAATGAATCACTTCAGAATTTATTTAAAGTAGTTTCAAATCCGCAACTAAAAGAACAATTAATAAATTCGGGATTCTTACGGGATTATGCTTATGAAAATAAATTTGAATTTGTTGCGGTATTATTAGAATACTTTTTTGAGTCTCCACAAGAATTTAAATCAAAATTTCCCAGTATTTTTATAAAAGTCAAGCACATGATTAATTATAATGAGAAATATTTTATTTCTTCTGAAATTTAAATACTGATATCTGTCATGTTTTTACTTTTTTTTATTGAGTAAATTTATATCATTAAAAAAGTAAGTTATGAAAAAGTCAGTTCCGGTGTCATCAATTATGACAAAAAATGTAGTTAAATTAAACCTTTCTGATGATTTAACTAAAGCTGAAATATTATTTAAAAAACATCATATTAGACACATTCCTGTAGTAAATGGCAATGTAATTATTGGAATGTTAAGTTATACTGATTTACTTCGGATTTCTTTTGCAGATGCAATTGAGGATGAGGATGATGTAGATACAACAGTTTATAATATGTTTACGGTTGAGCAAGTAATGGCCAAAAAATTAGTTTCTATTTCTCCTGAAACTACAATTAAAGAAGCGGCTCAAATTTTAGCTTCAAAAGAGTTTCATGCATTGCCTGTCTGTGAAGGAGATTTGCTGGTTGGAATTATAACCACAACCGATTTAATAAAGTATTTGATTGACCAGTATTAGTAAACCTGACAGGTTTCAAAAACCTGTCAGGTTTTATTTTATATTATTTGGTGATTTCTTTTAAATCAGCAATTGTCGCTATCGGATTTTCTGCTCCAAATACGTAACTTCCAGCTACTAAAACATCTGCACCAGCTTCAACTAATTGTTTTGCGTTTTTATTGGTTACACCACCGTCAATTTCAATTAAAGTTGATGCGTTTTTTCTGTTGATTAACGCTTTTAGTTTTTCAACTTTGGCATAAGTGTTCTCAATGAACGATTGACCTCCAAAACCTGGATTTACGCTCATGATACATACTAAATCGATATCCTGAATAACATCTTCCAATAAATCTACACTTGTATGTGGATTTAATGCAACTCCTGCTTTCATGCCTTCTGCTTTGATTGCTTGAAGTGTTCTGTGTAAATGAGTGCAAGCTTCATAATGAACAGTTAAAACATCAGCTCCTAATTTTTTAAAAGTTGAAATGTATCTATCAGGATCAACAATCATTAAGTGAACATCGATGGTTTTTTTAGCATGTTTGTTGATAGCTTCTAAAACAGGCATTCCAAAAGAAATATTCGGAACAAAAACGCCATCCATAATGTCAATGTGAAACCAATCCGCTTCACTAGAATTAATCATTTCTATGTCTCGTTGTAAATTAGCAAAATCAGCCGCAAGAACTGAAGGAGCAATAAGTGTGTTTTTCATGTTGTAGTTATGTTGTTTATTGTAGATTTCAAAATTCGTTGTTCAACATTGAATATTCAATCTTTTTGCAAATGTACAAATTATAAACTTTCATTTTTTGAATTTTGAATATTCAACTTGGAATGTTGAATTTTGAAGTTGTTTTAAAAATAAAACTCCGGTAATCAGCCGGAGTTTCAATCATCAATCAAAAAACGAACA
>JBIKZB010000278.1:0-2677 GCA_044354955.1 Flavobacterium sp.
ACAACAGATTAAGTACAGAAAACTGGAAATCGAAAATGCTACTGCAAGTTCATGATGAGTTGGTTTTTGATGTTCATTTATCAGAACTTGAAAAAATTCAACCGATGATCAAACATGAAATGGAAAACGCCTTCAAAATGGCAGTTCCATTAGACATAGAAATTGGATTGGGTAAAAATTGGTTGGAAGCACATTAGAAAGTGGTCAGTGTTCAGTAGCAGTTGGCAGTTGTATTAGTTTTCTCATTTCGAAGGAATCTCATATAGTAATTTAACCCGATACGTTTGAAAACCTATCGGGTTTATTTTTTGAAAACATTTTGACATTTCAAATAATATTTAGATATTTGTCTAAATATATAAATTAATATGAACGCAATTTTCAAAGCCTTAAACGACGAAACCAGAAGATATATTTTGGAATTGTTGCGTAAACAGGAAATGACAGCTGGCGATATTGCGGACCAATTTCATATTTCAAAACCCAGTATTTCGCATCATTTGGATATTTTAAAACGTGCCGATTTAGTCACTAGCGAAAAAAAAGGACAATTTGTAGTCTATTCTTTAAACACTACAATTGTTGACGACATTTTAAAATGGATAATTACCCTAAAAAAATAAAGTATGGAGAAGTTTAAAAAAGAAATTCCGTTTATAGCAATTGCATTAATTCCTTTTGCTTATCTAATTTACATTTGGAATCGGTTACCAGAAAAAGTACCTATGCATTGGAATGGCGCTGGAGAAATTGACCGTTATGGTGATAAAAAGGAACTGGTTGCCGTATTACTAATGTTGGTTGGAATAAATTATTTTGTCTTTCTAATAATTCCATATGTTGATCCAAAACAAAAATTGCAAAATATGGGCAACAAATTAAATATCATGAGAATGATTCTAACCCTATTCATGTCGGCTTTAGCACTTTTTATCTTGTATAGCGTGGAACAAAAGAACAGCAATCCTGGATTTGTATTTGTTATTATTGGTTTGCTTTTTGCATTCTTAGGTAATTATTTCAAAACCATAAAACCAAATTATTTCATTGGTATCAAAACCCCTTGGACGTTGGAAAACGAGGAAGTTTGGAAAAAAACACATGAATTAGGTGGGAAATTATGGTTTGTGGGCGGACTATTAATGGCGTTGACATTTGTATTGCCAAATAATATTCAATTTTATACTTTTATGGGAATTACTGCTGTTATTACAATTATTCCAATACTATATTCGTATCGTATATTCAACAAAATCAAGAATCAGTAACAAAACAATATCTTTACTACTAATTAGTAAAACAATAAAATAAATCATGAAAAAATTACTTTTTTTTGTATTAGCTTTTTCGAGTTTCACTTTTGCACAAGATAAATTTACGCGAATTGATAGTTTACTGAACTATCTGAACGAAAACAACAAATTCATGGGTTCGTTAACCATTCGCGAAGGTGAAAATGTGGTTTTTAATAAAGCCTATGGTTTTGCTGATGTAGAAAAAAACATCAAAGCTGATCGTTTAACGCGCTATAAAATTGGTTCAATTTCTAAAACCTTCACTGCCGTAATGGTAATGCAATTGATTGAAGAGAAAAAATTGACTTTGCAAACCAATTTAAATCGTTTTTATCCGAAAATACCAAATGCAGAAAAAATCTCCATATATGATTTACTACATCATAGAACCGGAATCGTGGATTTTGTTAACCAAGATTCCACATTTCATAAAGTAATTGACAAAAAACATTCAAAAGAAGATATTTTAAAAGTAATTACAACTTATAAATCTAATTTTGAACCGGGAAGCAAATACGAATACAGCAATTCGAACTTTTTTATTTTAGGATGCATAATCGAAAAGCTAACTAAAAAATCATACGAGGAAAATTTACTAAATCGCATCGTAAAAAAAGCGGAACTAGGAACTTTTGAAGATAAAACGGAAATGACGGCAAAAGGTGCGGTTACTAATAAAGTTTTTGTTCCTACAACTTATTTCAGAGAAGAGTCTACAAATACAGCAAACAAAGAAAGTTATTCTTATTACTTTGATGGAACAAATTGGGTAAAATCATATGAAAATCATAACTCAATTGCGTTTTCATCAGGCGGAATTACTTCAACTCCAGCCGATTTAACGAAGTTTATTTATGCCCTTTTTGATGGAAAATTAGTGAACCCAACTTCTTTAGACCAAATGAAAGAAATTAAAGAAGGTTACGGAAAAGCGTTAATTCAGTTTCCATTTGGAGAAAGACGATTTTATGGTCATGGCGGAAGAATTGAAAATTTCAGTTCGATGTTAGGTTATTATCCAACTGAAAAATTGAGCTTTTCTATAATATCCAATGGTGATAATTTTGTGCAAAACGATATTATCATTGGAATCCTAAGTATCTATTATAAAATGCCATTTCCGTTTCCACAATTCATGAAAATGGATAAAGCAGAATTAGCAAAATTCACAGGAACTTATGCTTCAAAAGAAATTCCTTTAAAAATTACCGTTTCTGAAAAGAATGGCGAATTATTTGCTCAAGCAACAGGACAAGGTGCCTTTCCACTAACATTTAAAGAAAAAACAATTTTCGTTTTTGCCGCTGCCGGAATTGAAATGGTATTTGGAGACAACTCTTTTATATTAAATCAAGGCGGAACGAAATTCAACTTTACAAAAG
>JBIKZB010000279.1:0-2660 GCA_044354955.1 Flavobacterium sp.
AACTTCTGCAGGAGTAATTAAATTAATTTTACCTTCTTTTTTTAATTCTTGTACTTTTTCAACAGAGTCTAATGCTCCTCTGAACTCGTTTCTTCTATGAACTAGTGTTACTTTTTTTGCAACATTCGAAAGGAATATACTCCAATCTAACGCAGAATCACCTCCACCAGCTATTACTATTTCTTTATCTCGAAATAATTCCGGGTCTTTTACAAAGTACTCAACCCCTTTTTCTTCATAAAAAGCAATATTTTCAAGGGCAGGTTTTCTAGGTTCAAAAGTACCTAAACCTCCTGCAATTGCAACCGCTTTTGCATGATGCTTTGTGCCTTTATTTGTAGTAACAATAAAGGTTCCATCTTCTAACTTATCAATAGTTTCAGCGGTTTCAGCCAATGTAAATCCAGGTTGAAACTGTTTGATTTGTTCCATTAAATTAGTCACCAAATCCCCAGCTAAAACTGAAGGATATCCAGGAATATCAAAAATAGGTTTTTTGGGATACAACTCCGCTAACTGCCCGCCTGGTTGAGGCAAAGCATCAATAATATGGCATTTTAATTGCAATAATCCGGCTTCGAAAACAGCGAAGAGACCTGTAGGTCCTGCACCAATAATTAATATCTCCGTTTGAATCATGTTTAAAAATCATTTAGTTTTGTAAAGATACAAATACCAAAATTTGTTATACGTTACAATAGTTACAAAGGCGCAAAATTGAAAAATTCAATAATAAAATTGTATGATAATAATCAGTTATGCTATGTTTTCTACCGTTTCTATCTGAGGCGCATACTTTTTTATTGTAGTTTCTACACCTGCTTTCATAGTACTAACGCTAAAATTACAACTTGTACAAGCACCTTCTAATCGCACCTTTACATGTTTGTCATCAATAATTTCAACTAATGAAATATTCCCACCATCAGAATTCAAAAATGGACGAATTTCTTCCAATGCTTTTTCTACGTTTTCTTTAATTTCTATTGTAGTCATAATTTTTAGTTTTCAGTCGCAGTTTTCAGTCGCAGTAAACAGCTTGAACTGTAAACTGAGACTGTAAACTGATTACTATTTTTTAACAGCAGAACATCCTGCCATTGTTGTTATTTTGATAGCTTCAGTTGGCGGTAACGTTTCATTTCTACTAACTGTTTCTTGTACTACATTTCTTGTAATCGTTTCAAAAACCCCTTCTAAAACAGATGCTGTTTGTAGAGCTGCAGGGCGACCAAAATCTCCTGCTTCACGAATACTTTGCACTAATGGCACTTCTCCTAAAAGAGGTACTTGCAAATCAGCTGCTAAATTTTTCGCACCTTCTTTACCAAAAATATAGTATTTATTTTCAGGAAGTTCTTCTGGTGTAAAATACGCCATATTTTCAATAATTCCTAAAACCGGAACATTGATTGATTCAGACATAAACATTGAAACTCCTTTTTTAGCATCAGCTAAGGCAACAGCTTGCGGCGTACTTACCACGACTGCTCCAGTAATTGGCAACGATTGCATAATTGATAAATGAATGTCGCCGGTTCCTGGTGGCAAATCGATTAACATGAAATCTAATTCTCCCCAATTAGCATCAAAAATCATTTGATTTAATGCTTTGGCAGCCATTGGTCCTCTCCAAATAACGGCTTGATCAGGTTTTGTAAAAAATCCAATTGAAAGTATTTCTACACCATAACTAGAAACGGGTTGCATTTTTGATTTTCCATCTACTTCAACTGAAATAGGCTTCGAATTTTCAACATCAAACATGATTGGCATTGAAGGTCCATAAATATCGGCATCTAAAACACCCACTTTGAATCCCATTTTAGCTAAAGAAACAGCTAAATTTGCTGTGATTGTAGATTTACCAACACCTCCTTTACCAGAGGCAACCGCTATAATGTTAGAAATTCCAGGAATTTGCTTTCCTCTAATTAAATTAGGATTTTCTGGTTTTTCTGGCGCTTCAACTTTAATATTAACTTTTACTTTGGCTTTCTCGTATACTTTTTCATGAATAACTTTGATAATATCCACTTCAGCACGCTTTTTTATATGCAAAGCTGGTGTTGATAAAAGTAAATCAACAACAACCTCATCTCCAAAAGTGATTACATTTTGAACAGCACCACTTTCTACCATATTTTTTCCTTCACCTGCTACCGAAATGGTTTCTAATGCAGCTAAAATTTCTTTTCTATCTAATTTCATTTTTTTGAATAAAAGTTTAGGCGTTTAAAGGTTTAAAAGTATTTTACTTTTTATTTAAACTGAATACTAATTGCAAAGATAATAAGAAGTTTAGGAGTTTAAAAGTTTAGGAGTTTAAAGTTTTTATAATTTGATAGTTATAATCTATAGTATAAAAAAAAGCAACCTTTATGAAAGATTGCTTTTAAAACTAAATGAAAATTGAATTATTAATACTGTAAAAACAAATTGAAACTAATCTCAACATTGTCATTAACTACCACCATGCCTAATAATTTTTTAGGAGATTTTAACTTAAAATCTTTGATATTCAATTTCAACTGGCCTTTTACATTACCATTATTTTGATTGTAAGCTACTGGAACCATGTATTCTTTTTCTATTCCAGCTATTTTTACATTTAATTTAGCAGAGATGTTCTCCTTTACTATAATTAATTCTCTTACATT
>JBIKZB010000070.1:0-7854 GCA_044354955.1 Flavobacterium sp.
GTCATCACGTTGATTTTGATATAGAAATGATTAATCAAGGCTTAGCACGATTAGAAGTTGGGAAACTGAAAAATCAAGCAATGGATACGGATGTTATGTATCAGAAATTGAAATATTTACCGCAAGAACAACACAGTTCGTTAGACGAATTGTGCGATATCTATAAAATTAGAAAATCGGACCGACATACAGCCAGTGGTGATGCTTTTATTACTGCCTTATTATTTTTGAAACTTAAGAAAAAATTAGAGATTTAATTTTTGAATGATGCAAAACGATTGGGCATACTTGGAAAAATATGTATTAGCAAATCAGCAATTACTAAAATTACCAAATAATGGCAATCGAATCGTTTTTATAGGTGATTCCATTACTGAATTTTGGCAACGACATGATTCAGTTTTCTTTAGTCAAAATAAGTATATTAATAGAGGAATTAGTAGTCAAACCAGTTCACAAATTTTGGAACGTTTTCAAAATGATGTCATTGATTTAGAGCCTAAATGGGTAATCATTTTAGCAGGAATTAACGATGTTGCTGAAAATAACGGACCAATTTCTATAGTAGAAATCATGAATAATATTGTTTCAATGGTTGAAAAAGCACTAAAAAACAATATTGAAGTAGTTCTTTGCGCAATACTTCCTGCAATCGACTTTTATTGGAATCCTAAAATAAAACCCATTGAGAAAATCAAACAGTTAAATGTATTAATTGAAGCCTATTGCCTAGCTGAAAAAATAAAATTTGTCGACTACTATACTCCAATGTTAGATGAATATTTTGGTTTAGATAAAAAATTTACTGATGATGGTGTTCATCCAAATTTGAATGGTTATTTAAAAATGAAAACTATACTTGAATCTTACTTGAAATTATGAATCGTTTACTAAATTTCGGATTATTAATTGCATTTCAATTTTGTTATTTAGAATGGCCTCCAAATAATTCTATGTTTCTTTTTCAGGCAGAATTTGAAATATTTTCAAAAACAGAAAGTCTTTTTCAAAATTTGACGCATCCAATTATTTTATTGGGATTACTCACACAAATAGTGCTTTTAACAGGTGTTTTTTATCAAAAATTAAATAAGAGAGTAAATAATATAGCCGTTTTATTATTGTCAATCTTAGTATTATTTTTCTTCTTGATAGGAATTTTAGGCTGGAATTATAAAATAATGGCTTCCACTACTTTTTTTTTGATTTTTGCGGGAATTTATTTTACTAGATTAAGATTAAAATAAAAAAACTGCTCCATTGCTGAAGCAGTTTTTAACCAATAAAACTAAAAACTAGAGTTTGCCATCTTTAATCTCATCCACTATTTCAGGATTTAATAAAGTGGAGATGTCTCCAAAGTTAGAGAAGTCACCTTCAGCAATCTTTCTTAAAATTCTACGCATGATTTTACCAGAACGTGTTTTTGGCAGACCACTCACAAACTGTATTTTATCTAATTTTGCAATCGGACCAATTTGATCAGAAATCAATTGATTAATCTCTTTTGCAAGGTTATTTTTATCACGACTTTCTCCAGTTTCTTTTAGAATTACAAATCCATATAATGCATTTCCTTTGATATCATGTGGGAAGCCTACAATTGCACTTTCTGCTACTGCTGGATGTTCGTTAATGGCATCTTCAATTGGTGCCGTTCCTAAATTATGTCCAGAAACAATAATAACATCATCTACTCTACCAGTAATTCTATAATACCCTACTTCATCGCGTAAAGCTCCATCTCCTGTGAAATATTTTCCTGGAAAAGCGGTGAAATAAGTTTCTTTATAACGTTGGTGATCGCCCCAAATGGTTCTCGCCATGGATGGCCATGGGAATTTAATACACAAAGCTCCCGTAACTTGATTCCCTTCAATTTCATTACGTAATTCATCCATTAAAACTGGCTGAATTCCTGGTAATGGCAACGATGCATACGTAGGTTTTGTAGGTGTTACAAACGGAATTGGCGAAATCATAATTCCTCCTGTTTCGGTTTGCCACCACGTATCAACTAACGGACAACGTTTTCCTCCTACATGGTCGTTATACCAGTGCCATGCTTCTTCGTTAATAGGTTCACCAACCGAACCAATTACTTTTAAGGAACTTAGCGGAAATTTTTGAACAAAATCTAAACTTTCTTTTGCTAATGCACGAATAGCTGTTGGTGCAGTATAAAACTGAGTAATTTTATGTTTTTCAATTACTTCCCAAAAACGACTAAAGTCTGGATAAGAAGGTACTCCTTCAAAAATCACGGTGGTAGCACCATTTAAAAGTGGTCCGTATAAAATATAAGAGTGACCTGTAATCCAACCAATATCTGCGGTACACCAATATACGTCATTTTCTTCATAATTGAAAACGTTTTTAAAGGTGTAAGCGGTATAAACCATATAACCAGCAGTTGAATGTACCATTCCTTTTGGTTTTCCTGTCGAACCCGAAGTATATAATATAAATAACGGATCTTCGGCATCCATAATTTCAGCAACATTGTTTCCGATAGCAGCATCTAATAGCGGTTGTAACCACAAATCTCTACCTTCTTTCATGGTTACAGCTGTATTGGTTCTATTTACAACCAAAACAGTTTCAACACATGGACATTTTTCTAGAGCTTCATCAACAATTCCTTTTAAATCAATTGACTTATTACCTCTATAACTTCCGTCAGAAGTAATTACCATTTTACATTCACTATCATTAATACGACTAGCAACTGCAGAAGATGAAAATCCAGCAAAAACAACTGAATGTATGGCTCCAATTCGAGCACAAGCCAAAACAGCAACGGCTAATTCTGGAATCATTGGCAAATAAATACAAACTCTATCGCCTTTTTTGATGCCTTGATCGCGCAAAACATTTGCCATTTTAGATACACGAACGTATAATTCGTTATAAGAAATATGTTGTGCTGCTTCGCTTGGATCATTTGGTTCAAAAATAATAGCGGTTTTATCGCCTCTTTTTGCTAAATGTCTGTCGATACAATTTTTAGTGATGTTAACTTTTGCATTTAAAAACCATTTAAAATTAGCTTCTTGCATGTCAACTTCAAAAACTTTATCCCATTTTTGGTACCATGTGAAATTTTCATCGGCAATACGATCCCAGAATTTTCTTGGTTCGCGTACCGATTTCTTATACATTTTAAAGTAGTTCTCTAAATCGTGTATTTTATAATAACTCATTTTTTAGTTTTTTTTAATTGATAATGTAAATATAACCAATCTATTTTTTGAATTTCATATTTTTTTGCTAAATTACTATATATAGTATATTTCTAAAAATTAAACACATAGGCACATAGCTTTATGATAAACGAATTTGTAGGCGTTACACTATATTTAGTTAACATAGGAAATCTGTAAATATCAGCGTTTCGATTCATCGAATCTGTTTTATCAGCGTGCCTTTATTTAAAACAACCTATTTTATCATGTTGCAAAACGTCTCTGATTTCATCAATAATTGCTTCATCATCAATCGTAGAGGGAACTTGGAAGTTTTCACCATCTGCAATGCTACGCATCATTTTACGAAGTATTTTACCAGAACGAGTTTTAGGCAAACGTTGTACCATAACAACATCACGCAACGAAGCTACTGCACCAATTTGCTCTCTTACCAGTTTCACAACTTCGTGTTGTAGTTGGAAATGTTCAATATCTTCTCCCGATTTTGCAACAACCAATGCTAATGGAATTTGTCCTTTTAACTCGTCGTTAATACCAATCACAGCACATTCTGCAACAGAATGATGTGAAGCTACAATTTCTTCCATTTCAGCAGTTGAAAGGCGGTGACCAGCAACGTTTATGACGTCATCTACTCTACCTGTAATAAAAATATAATCTTCATCATCTTTAAATCCGCCATCTCCAGAGAAATAATACCCTGGAAATTTATTCAAATAACCTGCTTTAAAACGTTCGTTATCTTTCCATAAATCCAATAACGTTCCAGGAGGCAAAGGCAATTTGATAACCACATAACCTTCTTCGTTTGGACCTAATTCTTGTCCGTTTTCTCCAAAAATTCGAATATCATAACCTGTCACAGCTTTTCCAGCCGAACCTGGTTTTATGGGTAAATACTCCACTCCCATCATGTTAGCAATCATTGGCCAACCCGATTCTGTTTGCCACCAATGGTCGATTGCTGGAATTGGTATATGTTCGCGATACCATTCTAAAGTGGCTACATCGCAACGTTCACCTGCTAAGAATTGAATTCGTAAACACGATAAATCATATAGTTTGATAAAATCTCCATTTGGATCTTCTTTCTTGATAGCTCTAATAGCTGTTGGTGCGGTAAACATTACACTAACTTGGTGTTCGGAAATTACGCGCCAAAAGGTACTAGCATCAGGAGTTCGAATAGGTTTTCCTTCAAAAAGAATGGTTGTATTGCGATTAATTAAAGGTCCGTAAACGATATAACTATGTCCTACGACCCAACCCACATCAGAAGCTGCCCAAAATACTTCACCAGGTTTTGCATCGTAAATATGTTGCATTGAAAATTTAAGTGCTGTAGCATAACCTCCTGTATCTCTGACAATTCCTTTTGGCTTCCCAGTTGTTCCTGAAGTATATAAAATATACAAAGGATGGGTTGCATTTACAGGAATACAAGGCGTTTCTTCTGATCCATAAACCAAGGCATCATAATCAACGTCGTATTTTTTAAACGGAACTCTAGCACCTAATTTTCTGTTGAAAACAATTACTTTTTCGGGTTTATGATTGGCTAATTCAATAGCTTCGTCAACTAAAGGTTTGTAGGCAATTAATTGGTCGATTTCAATACCTGAAGAAGCAGTAATAATGGCTTTAGGTTCGCAATCATCGATACGAATAGCTAATTCATGTGGTGCGAATCCTCCAAAAACCACAGAATGCGTTACTCCTATTCGAGCACAAGCTAACATAGCGAAAGCTGCTTGAGGAATCATGGGCATATAGATTACAGCAGTGTCACCTTTTTCTAATCCTAAGGATAATAAACCGCCAGCTAATTTAGCCACTTCGGTTTTAACTTCGTTAAATGTATACTTTTTTACAGTTTGAGTAACAGGTGAGTCATAAATAATAGCAACTTGTTCTCCAAAGCCATCTTCTATGTGTTTATCTATTGCTAAGTAACAAGCATTAAGTTCTCCGTCTGCATACCACAATGGGTAGTCATTCGAATCGTTAGACAAAATTGTACTTGGATTTGAAAACCACGCAATGTTTTGAGATTGTTCTTTCCAGAAGTCTATTGCCGATTCGTTACTTTTTTTATAAAATTCGTAATAATTCATTTGAATATTTCGGTTTGTGTTATTTTTTCTTTAGTAAATTTAAAGAATAAAATAATGCCAAATGAATTAATTTTGCTAAATAGGTATAGATAAAAAAATAAGAATATAGTACACAGAAATTAGATATAAAACAGAGTATTTCATTTAGAAAAGGATTTGAGTAAAGCCCTACCCTTGTAGTAACGATCAAATGTTTACCCCAACAACTCCTCCACTTTCTCCACCACTTTTTTAATCGAAAATGGCTTTGTCATGTAGGCATCAGCGCCCAAAGCCAATCCTTTTTCAATATCGCTTTCTTTATTTTTTGCCGACAAGAACATGACTTTGGTATGTTGTAAATTAGCGTCTTTTCTAATTTGTTCTAAAGTAGCAAAACCGTCTACCATAGGCATCATGATATCTAAAATAATGACATCTGGGAAATTGGTTTTTAAAATATCCAATGCTTCTTGTCCGTCGCGTGCTATAAATACTTCGCAATTACTTTTCTTAAAGGTATATTCAAGCGTCATTACGATGTTAGGTTCGTCGTCAACTATTAAAATCTTCTTCATAATCTTTAATTTTCAATATTTTTTACTGGTAAAGTGAATACAATACAAGCGCCTTTTATACTTGATTCTACCCAAATTTTACCTTTATGATGTTCTATAATTTGTTTGCAAATAGCCAATCCTAATCCGCTACCCACCGGTTTTTTGAAATTCTGATTGGACGCTTGATAAAATTTGTCAAATATAACGTCAAAATCGTTAGGATTTATACCTTTTCCGTTGTCTTGAACCGAAGTTTCTATGTAATTATCTTTCTTTTTTACCTGAATAGTAATTAAACCTTCCGTTTCTGGACAAAACTTTATAGCATTAGATAGTAAATTCGTTATTACTTGAATAATTCTATCTTCATCATAAAATGCTAAAATTTGGTCTTTACTTTCTACATAAACACTTATATTTTTGTTTTTAATCAGTTGTTGTAAGGGTTCAATAGAATTTTCAATGGTTGCAATTATGTCGTTTTGTGTGGGATGAATGGTTTGTTTCCCTGTCTCAAATTTCTCTAAATCTAAAATCTTATCAATCAAGCGGTTCAAACGATCCGATTCTGAAATGATATTTTGTAAAAATTGTTTTCGTAATTCTTCTGGAATTTCATCATCATCGTGCAAAATTTCACTAGCAGCACGAATTGCGGTAATGGGTGTACGAAGTTCATGTGTAACAGTGTCTAAAAATTCATCTTTTTGCACATCTTTTCGAACCAACGTTTCGTTTGCTTTTTGTAATTCGGAGGTAATTTTTTGAAGTTGATTAGACGTTTCGGTCAATTTTTTGTTAATGGTGATGTTTTCTTTCGATTCTTCCAGTATTTTCAAGACTTCAGGTAATGTAATTTTTTCTTCTTTTACAACGCTAGAAATTAAAATTCGAGCAGAAGCTGTTCCGATATGACCGGTCAGTAGATTTTCAGCAAATTTTACTAATCTCGCATCAGCTAACTCTTGATTTTTATCGACATTATATTTCACGTTGAAAATATTCATGGCACGTTTAGTTCGTTCTTCTCCTAAAAATCGAATCAATACTTTTTCAATATCTCTTGTATAGGCGGTTCCTTTCCAAACAAAGGCATTTTCGTGATTGGTGCTGTATTTGTCAATATCTACATACATTTCAGCATAATTGCGTTCGCGGTAATTTCCCTTAAAACTAACCGAAACTGCAAAATAGGTCAGCGTATTAAATAACATACTCCAAAATAAAGCATGCGGAACAGGTTGCAAATAATCTAATCCGAAAAGTTGAAATGGTTTTAATAAGGCTATTTTTTGAAAGCCTTCAGACACAAATGAACTTTCATTATTTGTTAATCCTATAGCATAAGGCAAGAGCAAAGTATAAACACAAATTACAAATCCTATTAAGATGCCATAGATAGCTCCCATTCTTGAACCTCTTCTCCAGAAAATGGCTCCAAAAAACGCAGGCGCTAATTGAGCAATAATGACAAATGAAATCAATCCAATAGAAACCAAACTGTAATCTAAAGCGAAGAATCGGTAAATAAAATACGCCCCAATAATTAATGAAAAAATACCTATTTTACGTATGTTGACAATTTTTTTATTGTTGATAGTTTGTTCTTCATTTCTTAATTTTCCTAAAAACGAATAGGGAATCAACAAGTTGTTACTCAACATGGTAGACAAACTAATACTGGAAACTACAATCATAGAAATGGCTGCTGAAAATCCACCAAGAAAAACCAAAACAGTTAAAATTTTATTATCGAAGAACTGAGGAATTAAAAGCGAATAAGTATCGGCATTGACATTTTTACCTTCAAATAAAACATTTCCACCCCAAGCGATTGGATATACAAATAAATTGAAAAGTAAAAGATAAAGAGGAAACAACCAAATAGCAGTCTTAATATGACGTTCTCTGTTATTTTCTACCACCGACATTTGAAATTGTCTTGGCAATAAGAAAATAGCAAAAAGCGAAACCATACTCAAAAAGAACCAG
>JBIKZB010000280.1:0-2653 GCA_044354955.1 Flavobacterium sp.
ATTATTACACTTAGGTGTTGCCATTATTGCAGTAACCGTTTTAGTAATGTTAGCCATGGGCTGGAGAGGTGGATTAGTTGTGTTTTTCTCTGTTCCATTAACTTTTGCTTTGACTTTATTTAGTTATTATTTATTAGGGTATACGTTAAATCGAATCACGCTTTTTGCCTTAGTTTTTGTGGTAGGAATTGTTGTGGACGACAGTATTATTATTGCCGAAAACATGCACCGCCATTTCAAAATGAAGCGACTGCCGTTCAAACAAGCAGCTATTTATGCCATTAACGAAGTAGGAAATCCAACCATTTTAGCAACCTTCACTGTAATTGCAGCTATCTTACCAATGGCTTTCGTGTCAGGAATGATGGGGCCTTACATGAGTCCGATGCCAATTGGTGCTTCGATTGCGATGATATTATCGTTGTTTGTGGCTTTAACCGTTACACCTTATTTGGGATACCATTTATTACACGAAAAAGACGAGCAAGAACACAAAGAAGAACAAGGTTTAGAAACCTCGTGGATTTATAGAATTTACAAAAAAATTGAAGAACCACTTTTAGACAATTCTAAAAAACGTAATCTAATGTTTTTGATTACTGGTGTTTTGTTAGTTGGTTCCGTTTTGATGTTTTTTACGAAATCAGTTGCGGTTAAAATGCTGCCTTTTGATAATAAAAACGAATTCCAAGTTGTAATCGATATGCCAGAAGGAACTACGTTAGAACGAACTGCAGCGGTTACTAAAGAAATTGCGCAATATCTTTCAACAGTTCCTGAAGTAGTGGATTATCAGAATTATGTAGGTGCTTCGGCTCCAATTACATTTAATGGCTTGGTTCGTCATTATGATATGCGTGGCGGAAGTAATATGGCGGATATTCAGGTGAATTTACTACACAAAGAAGATAGAGATTTACAAAGTCATGATATCGCAAAAGTAGTACGTCCAGAAGTGCAAAAAATTGCAAAAAAATATGGTGCGAATGTGAAAATCGTTGAAGTTCCACCTGGACCACCTGTTTTATCTACTTTAGTAGCTGAGGTGTACGGACCAAATTATGAAGACCAAATCAAAGTTGCGAACCAAGTTAAAACCATTTTGGAAACTACTTCTGACGTAGTAGATACTGATTGGATGGTAGAAGCACCTCAAGTAGAATACAAATTAGAAGTGGATAGAGAGAAAGCCATGTTAAATGGAATCGCTCCACAACAAGTAGTAGGTAATTTGACTTATTTGCTTCGAGAAATGCCAGTTTCTAACTTATACGATGAGCGTTCAAATAATCCTGTTGGCATCACATTATCATTGGAAGACAAAGACAAAACTTCGATTCAAGACATTCAAAATTTGAAAATTAAAGGAAGTCGAGGTAATGTAGTTCCTGTGAGCGACTTGGTAAAAGTTACTACAGATACATTACAAAATACGATTTACCGAAAAGATCAAAAACGTGTGGTGTATGTTTTAGCTGATATGGCGGGAGCTTTAGAAAGTCCAGTGTATGCGATTTTAGGAATGAATGAGAAGTTAGAAAAAATGCAATTGCCAAAAGGGTATAAAGTAAACGAATTGTACATGGATGCTCCAACAGATGAAAGTGATTTCACCGTAAAATGGGATGGGGAATGGCAAATAACCTTAGAAGTATTCCGTGATTTAGGCGCAGCTTTTTTGGTCGTAATTATTGTGATTTACATGTTGATTGTAGGTTGGTTTCAAAACTTCAAAACCCCATTAGTAATGATGGTGGCAATTCCACTTTCATTGGTTGGAATTGTATTAGGTCACTGGGTTTTAGGTGCGTTCTTTACAGCAACTTCGTTCATTGGAATGATTGCTTTAGCCGGAGTTATGGTTCGGAATTCGGTCTTACTGATTGACTTTATCGAAATCCGTTTGAACGATGGAATTCCAATGAAACAAGCCATCATTGAAGCTGGAGCTGTTAGAACTACGCCAATTTTATTAACCACAGGAGCGGTTGTAATAGGAGCTTCCATCATCTTGTTTGATCCAATTTTCCAAGGATTAGCGATTTCGTTAGTTGCAGGAGCAATCGTTTCTACCTTATTAACATTAATTGTTGTTCCATTGATTTACTACATTACGGAGCGCAAAAAATGGGAGAAAAATATATAATATTCAGTCAAACCAAACCCATAAGGTTTTCAAAAACCTTATGGGTTTAAAGAAAAAAAACAAAAAAATGATAAACAGATTAATAAGAGCAATAGCAGGAACATTTATTATAATTAGTGTGCTATTAGGAATGTATGTAAACGAAAATTGGTTTTGGTTCACCATTTTTGTTGGAGCTAATTTATTACAATCATCATTCACAAATTGGTGTTTAATGGAAGATATTTTGAGAAAAGTATTTAAGATTCAAGATTAATTTTAAAGTCGGGTTTGCCCGACTTTTTTTATAAATTAACCGCCACAAATTTGGCAGTTAAAATTAATTTACAATGTTGCCTTGTGAGCAGTAATTGAGTCAATTTAAGCATTGACTTCATCTAAATTGTTTGTTATACCAATTTTATATATATAATTGGTATTAACTCTTTTTAATTCCAATTCTTTTTCTAAAAGTACGGCAGCATAACTTTCTTTACGGTTTTCCAACAAGATTTTTTTATACTCTAA
>JBIKZB010000281.1:0-2645 GCA_044354955.1 Flavobacterium sp.
TCATGCGCAGGGCTTTGCGAGCAGCCACTAAAATATCTTTTCGAATAGGCTCTTTGATTGAAGCAACATCATTGGCGATTTTCTCAATAAAAACCTTGTTTTCACTTTGTGAAGCGATAGAATTCAATAAACCAGCTAATTCTTGTTGTTCTGCTTTGATAGGTGCGGTAAAGTTTGCCCAAGCCACTTTTTTACCTTCTAAAACATCTTTTTTAGCTTGATTGTCAATTGCATCTAATTCTTCAGAAGTAGCAATATTGTTTTCAATTAGCCAAGTTTTCATTTTAGTTAAACAATCAAACTCAGTTTCCCAAGCCAATCGTTCAGCGTTTTTATAACGTTCGTGACTTCCAGAAGTGGAATGCCCTTGTGGTTGTGTTAATTCTTGAACGTGAACTAAAACTGGAACATGTTCTTCACGTGCAATTTGTGATGCTTTTTGATATGTTTCCACTAATGCTGGGTAATCCCAACCCTTAACACGTAATATTTCGTATCCTTTATTATCTTCATCACGTTGAAATCCTTTTAAAATTTCTGAGATGTTTTCTTTTGTTGTTTGGTATCGTGCATGAACAGAAATTCCGTATTCATCGTCCCAAACGCTCATTACCATTGGTACTTGTAAAACACCAGCAGCATTGATGGTTTCAAAGAATAAACCTTCTGAAGTTGATGCATTTCCGATTGTTCCCCAAGCTACTTCGTTTCCGTTTTCGGAGAAGTTCGTTTGGTTGATACCTGAAACATTTCTGTAGATTTTAGAAGCCTGAGCTAATCCTAATAAACGAGGCATTTGCCCTGCAGTAGGAGAAATATCAGAACTCGAATTCTTTTGTTGCGTTAAATTGTTCCAATTCCCATTTTCGTCTAATGAATGCGTAGCAAAGTGACCACCCATTTGACGACCTGCGCTCATTGGATCAAAATTAATATCGGTATGTCCATATAATCCAGCAAAAAATTGCTCAATAGTTAAATGGCCAATTGCCATCATAAAAGTTTGATCACGGTAATATCCAGAACGAAAATCTCCGTTTTGGAATGCTTTTGCTAATGCTAATTGCGGAACCTCTTTACCATCACCAAAAATGCCAAATTTAGCTTTACCAGTAAGTACTTCTTTTCTTCCAAGAAGACTACATTCTCTACTGATTTTAGCAATTTTATAATCGTTGATGACTTCATTTTTGAAATCTTCAAAAGATACTACTTCTGGTGTTGTTTCTATTTTCATATGCCGTTTATACGAATTTGATAATTAAACAAATTTAAATAAAAGTAGGAATAAAACAATAGGGGTGGTGATATTTTTTTAATTATTATTAAATTATCAATAGTTTTAATTTGAAAAACGCAATAAATTCATTAAAAAACGAATATAAGTTGCGAAATTGTTATTTAATTAGGTAAAAAACTATTAAAGCCATTTTCTAGTAAATAGCGAAATTAATGTTTTTGGACTTAAAGTTACAACGAATCGAATTTGTTGGCCATAATTTGCATCGTTTAACGAAAATCCATTTGATGAATATACAGGTAAAAATAATTCAAAATAATCTGGAACTAAATTGAAGTGTAAACCTGAATCGTAAACAAATTTTGCCTTATCATATTTGTTTTTTAACATTCCCGCATCACCATATATTTGAATCCAATTCCAAATATTAAAGGTACCATTTACAGTTGTAATCCATTGATTTGCATATCTTGTATCTAACTTAGATTTAAATCCACCTTCTCCGTAAACATATTGTTGGCTATAAATTCCTGTTGTTTCACTTCTGCCTAGTAAGTTGTAATCAAACATGTAATCGTTTGGTCGATCTAAACCAAAGCTGAAAAAATCAGAATTTGAGCTATTAAACATAAAGGCTCCAGCATAAAATCGTAAACTAATTTGTCTGTTGTTTTCAAACAATTTTCTATAATGTAATTCGGTAGCTACTTTCCCAAATTTGCTCGAAATTTGTAAATCATTTGAAATTGAAAAATGTTTGGTGCCTTCAGATTGAAAGTTACCATATTTTGCATTAAAAATGTTATAATTTTCAGTGTTTTCTGTAATAAAAGCCGATTTTTCTCTATTAATATAAACTTGTCTTAATTGTATAAATTCATTTTTATTAACCCTAAGATTTTTATCTCTAAATAAAAACTGAATGGTTGGAACAAAATCGGTGTATTTAGCATCTTGTGCATAATGAAATAAACTACCTCTTAATAAGTATCTTATTCGATATAATTTTCCTTCATCTCTAATATTATCTTCGACTAAAAATGTTGCTTTTCCAACAAATTTTCCAGTGTTTGAAGAATACATTGGCGTTACACTAAAAGTAAAAGGTTTGTTTAAAATGGAACGATTACTTAATTTTAAACCTAAGGCAATACCGTCGTAAGCATTGAATTCTACTTCTGGAACATAGAAAATTTGATTGTAATAGGGTTCTTCCAAATCTCTCATAAAATTAAATTTTATAGGTCGATTGTTAAAGAAAAATCCTTTTAATGATTTCCAGTTGTTTCGTAAGTTGTATTCTGGAACCTCGTTATTGTAATTTAATGTTAGCTTATCGGCTCCTAATCTTGGAATTACAATTGTAGAATCCGTTTTAATATTTGTTACCCAAATTTTATTAATT
>JBIKZB010000283.1:0-2625 GCA_044354955.1 Flavobacterium sp.
TTCTTATTGGTATACTATTTAATTCCTAGTATTTATTTTTTAATTTCTAGTGATTTTGAATTTTTTACCTTTTGTTGGGTAATGGCAATATCTAAAACTTCGCTCATTTTATCCACATAATGGAACGTTAAACCTTCAATGTAGTTTGGTTTAATTTCGTCAATATCACGTTTGTTTTCTTTACATAAAATGATTTCTTTGATATTGGCTCTTTTAGCAGCTAAGATTTTTTCTTTGATACCCCCAACAGGCAATACTTTTCCTCTCAAAGTAATTTCACCGGTCATTGCGATATTTTTCTTGATTCTTTTTTGAGTAAATGAAGAAACCATAGAAGTCAACATCGCTATTCCCGCGCTTGGTCCGTCTTTTGGAGTGGAACCTTCTGGCACGTGAATATGAATATTGTAATTGTTTAAAACATCCGGATTGATGCCTAAAAATTCAGCATTTGCACGAATATATTCCAAAGCAATTGTCACCGATTCTTTCATAACCGTTCCTAAATTACCTGTCATGGTCATTGCTCCTTTTCCTTTTGAAATCAAAGATTCAATAAACAAAATATCGCCTCCTACAGAAGTCCAAGCTAAACCAGTAACAACTCCAGCCACATCGTTATTTTCGTATTTATCGCGCTCCATTCTAGGCGATTTTAATACTTCTAAAATATCGGCATCCGAAACTTTTACGTTGTAAGTTTCTTCCATTGCAATTGATTTTGCAGCATGACGCACCACTTGAGCAATTTTTTTCTCTAAACCACGAACACCTGATTCACGTGTATAACCAACTACGATTTTTTCTAATTGTTTTTTACCAATTTGTAAATCTTTTGCGGTTAATCCGTGCTCTTTTAATTGTTTTGGTAATAAGTGTGTTTTTGCAATTTCGATTTTTTCTTCAATCGTATAACCCGTCATTTCGATGATTTCCATACGATCGCGAAGTGCAGGTTGAATGGTTGACAAACTATTGGATGTTGCAATAAACATCACTTTTGATAAATCGTATCCTAGTTCCAAGAAATTATCATGGAATTCTTTGTTTTGCTCTGGATCTAAAACTTCTAACAACGCCGATGATGGATCGCCATTATGACTGGTCGATAATTTATCAATCTCATCTAAAACAAACACCGGATTTGATGTTTTTGCCTTTTTGATGTTTTGAAGAATTCGTCCTGGCATAGCACCAATATAGGTTTTTCGGTGACCACGAATTTCTGCTTCGTCGCGTAAACCACCTAACGACATTCTGATGTATTCTCTACCTAAAGCTTCGGCAACCGACTTTCCTATGGAAGTTTTACCCACACCTGGAGGACCATATAAACAAAGAATTGGCGATTTCATATCGTTACGCAATTTCAAAACCGCTAAATGTTCGATGATACGTTTTTTTACTTCTTCTAAGCCATAATGATCTCTATCGAGAATTTTCTGAGCACGTTTTAAGTCGAAATTATCTTTTGTAAACTCGTTCCAAGGTAATTCTAAAAACAACTCTATATAATTGCGTTGAATACCAAAATCAGGAGAATTTGGGTTCGTACGTTGCAATTTTGACAATTCTTTTTCGAAATGTTTTGCCGTTTTATCGTCCCATTTTTTCTTTAATCCTTTGGCACGCATTTCTTCAATTTCAGCTTCATACGAAACGCCACCCAATTCTTCTTGAATGGTTTTCATTTGTTGCTGTAAGAAATATTCACGTTGTTGTTGGTCTAAATCAAAACGAACTTTGGATTGAATATCATTGCGTACTTCTAATTTTTGAAGTTCTAAATTCATAAAACGCAACGTTTCTAAAGCTCTATCTTTTAGATTTTTTATCACTAATAATTGTTGCTTTTCTTCTACTGAAAGATTCATATTCGAAGAAACAAAATTGATTAAAAACGGATTACTTTCAATGTTTTTAATAGCAAAAGTAGCTTCAGTAGGAATATTTGGACTTTCCTTGATGATTTGAATAGCTAATTCTTTTATAGATTCAATAATAGCTTTGAATTCAACATCTTTTTTATTTGGTCGTTCTTCAGCAACCTCTTTAATTTTAGCTTTAAGATAAGGTTCTTCTTGCGTAAAATTCTCAATTTCAAAGCGTTTTTTTCCTTGAAGAATTACAGTTGTATTTCCATCAGGCATTTTTAAAACACGCATGATTCGAGCCACCGTTCCAATGTGATGCACATCGCTTGGCGATGGATCTTCTTCATTTTCATCAATTTGAGCCACAACACCAATGATTTTTCCTTTGGCATTGGCATCATTGATTAATTTAATCGATTTATCTCTTCCAGCAGTAATTGGAATTACAACTCCTGGAAATAAAACAGTATTTCGTAAAGGTAAAATGGCTATATCTTCAGGTAAAGCCTCATTATTCATTTCTTCTTCATCTTCAGGTGTCATTAATGGAATCAATTCTGAATCGGGATCCATTTCCTGAAGTGACAAATTGTCAATCGCTAATATTTTGTGATGTGGCATATGTATAAATATGGTCTTTTTGTCAGTATATTAAATTATATCAACTATTTAAAATTACAAATAAAAACTTATTTTATTGATAATCAAATCATAAATTAACCTTAAACAGCAAATTCAAATGTTATAGTTC
>JBIKZB010000047.1:0-8967 GCA_044354955.1 Flavobacterium sp.
TAGACATCACAAAAATAAATTTACTTTCTAACGGCTCTGCTCCTACCAAACGTGTTGGTATGATTGGTTACGGATTAGAAATTATGGAATACATAAATTACTAAAAAAGTAAAACAGAAAAGCAAAAACGCTCAAGATATCTTGAGCGTTTTTGCTTTTGTATTTCCCCATAGCATAAATATCATTTGTAATGGGATAATAAAGCTCACATTCAACCTTCATTAATCAACATTCAAAATCCCTCTCACTTTATCATTAAGCCGAAGTTGACTCCTTACCAAAGCATTCACTCCACACAGTCAAAACAAACACTTTTGACTAATCACTTCTCAAAAAAAATTGTAACCCTACAACCTCTTCATTTCCAAATCAGATACCACATTAATTTTCATACCTATAGCATTAATGCTGGTAGTCATAACCCCTTTCACTAATGAAAACATTCCTATATTGCAATCAAAAAAACTGTCAAAATCCATATTAATAGAAGGCATCATTTGATTGGTTAAAGCCATACCTTGCTGTTCTTCTGGACTCAAGTCGCTCATCATTTGATTCATATTTGGCATTTCCATAGACATCGATGAATTATCAGATTGAATGGTAGTAGACGACCCAAACGTACTTTTGGATTTATCCGACTCCATTTTATAATTCAGTTGCGCTATACCATTACTAATATTTTTTGCCAAAATAGCAATGGTATAAATACTCACGGTAGATTGTGACATATCACCTTGACTTACTGTTCCTTCTGGTAAAACCAACAGCTCCAAATAATCATAAGGCAATACATCAACAAGATCCGTATTCTCATCTACTTTAATTTTAATTTGTTTAACGGGTTGCGTTGCTTTAATAGAATATCCTGCTTTAATCGTACCTGTTTTAGTATCAAATTCGGCATAAGCATCAACGCTAACATCTCCTGCTTCGCCACCTACATGCAATGAAGTGTCGTTAGCTTTAGCATATACAAGCACATTCCCTTGAGCTGTAGTAACTAATGTTAACCTTTTCAAAAACGTAAAATTTCCTTTGGCATCAACTTTAAAATCACTTTTAATAGCAGTTGCTGGCAAATTAACTAACGATGCCAAAACCCTACCTTTAGAATCCACCACTTTATAATCTAGTAAGTACAAAGTACCAGATGCAGTTCCTTTGGCATCAACATTACTTATCGCCATTAAAAATTTGGTAGTACCTTTAAACTTGTCTTTCATTTGCATACCCATCACAGAAGTAGTCACTTGATCGGTTTGATTGGCAACAAAAGTATATTTTTTTCCAGCCACCCATTTGTAATTCATTGAAACCGCTCCCGAAGATATATCAGAATTACTAGATGTACTCTTAGGAGTTAGAGTTGCAACAGATTCTTTTGGTGTTGGAATAACTGCTGATGTTGGTGCTACAGGAATTTCTTCTTCAACAGGTGCTGATGGTGTTTCGGCATCCACATTTTGAAAACTTGTAGAGTATTGATTAGCACTAGCTGTAGCCTCTTGTAAAGGCACTTCTCCAAAATAGCGCAATTTATAGCCTTTTGAAGTTTTCGTTATTTTGGTTGTAGCTTCAACACCCATTTCTGGAAAGTAAAAATTCTGTTTTACCGTACCAATGCCTTATCCTGAAAAATCACCATCAATGCATTATCAGGTGTTTTTATGTTGGTAACTTTAACATTAGTTTCAGGTGTCGCATTTTGCTTAATCCCATTAACAACCAAATAAAATGGATTCAAATCCTCTGAAAACACAACCAAATTGGATGTCTGAGACCAAGAATTCATTACAAAAACGATAGAAATACTGAAGAGTAGAATAAATTTTTTCATATTTTTATATAATTTTAAGCTAATCTACAAAAAAATATCAAATATCACCCTTCTCCTTTTCCCATCTCAAAAAAACTTTTAATATCCAAAATTTTACCTACTTTTATTTACTCCTTTCTTTAAAAAGATAAACAAGCGAAGCCCGTCAGCACAATCAATACCAACGAACCCCTAACCGAAATTCAAATCTATAGAATCTTTGAAATGGCATAGGAAGATCAAACACCCTTTCACGCCATTACCTTCCAATTTGGATTAGCGGAAGCCGTCGTAAAAGCCCTGATGAAAAAAGAGCTCAAATGGAGCAGTTACAAATTGTGGCGCACACGAGTAGAAAATTGCAAAACAAAGCGCAGCGCAAAACGTAGTTCAGAAATTGACCGTTTTAAATGCACACGACAACGCAACATCTCCAATAATAAAATTTCTAAAAGGTAAATTCATGGAAGCAAAAAAACCAGACAATGTGGTATATTATGAAACAGAAGACTACAATGCTAAATTAATGACCTATGCAACCAGAGTGTGGGTGCACCTGTAATTCAGATTGAAGATGTAGTAGTTTTCAAAAGCAGAGGCATTAGAAGTGTCAACAAAGAATTTGAAAACAATTTCAACGAACTCAAACAACAATACGAAAAACTAATGAAAGAGTTTTAATACAATGAATTGGTTTACAACGCCAAATTCTCTTTTGAACCCGTAATTGGCGAAATATACCATGTGTACTTTGGTACCGATGGTCTTAACTTTTTATCACTAATTGCACCCACAGAATGCGCACGTGAACACCTTGGCTCATTCAAACTCAATAGTGATAAAAAATGGGTTATTATCGAAGAAAGAAATCAATAAACAACAAGAATTAAAATAGATTAATAGCTAACCTTTACATTCAAACGTATAATAATAAGGCTCACTATCAATTTCTAAATGATATTTTTCTCTAGCTAAGCCTCGACTTTATTTTAACTACCGCTGTTTTACTTAAAAAAGAATATAGTTCAACCATCAAGTACCTTAGCGGGATTTTCTTTATGAACTATAATGCCGCATTTTGTAAAGAAGCTTAGGGGAAAAATACTGGCGCAAGTCACGTATTGCTTGTGTTTTTGTTTTTTGTGTTGGACAAGGTCTTAGCCTTATAGTTACTTCTATTTTTCAATTAAAATCAATACGCCTATAGCCAACAGGCAAAGTGCTTGATGTGCATTGAGACAAAAAATGTGACAGTATTTTTTTTTTAGGAGTGTAGGGAAGAAGTGGCAATTGGAAAAGATAGCTTCTTTTTACAAGCGGTAGAAATAAAATGCTAATTATTTAGTATTGAAAATTGGGACTTCATTTTCAAGTCTATAGCATTTATTGGTCTCAAAAATAGTAAAAACTATTCCTTCACAAACTTAGCATTCGCACAAAAGTGTTTGTGTTAAAGCCCAAAGATATCTGTTCGCGCTCAAAAAACTCACTTTGAAATTAGCATTGGGTATATTCACAATCTGCGCATTAGCAAAAAAATCAATAGTAAAAAATAATAAAATGTAAAGTTTTTCCATATCATCAAAATTTCAGTAAAGAAAAAAATGGTAACAAAGAAATTTTTACAAATATTTCCTAATTAAAACCTGACAGGTTTGCTATACTTCAAAAATTTAGACTTATCTCGTTCTAAAACCTGTATAATTTTTAACTAAAATAAAATTAAAATTTACTATTTTTACCCAATGATAAAAGTAGTTTTAATCGGTTCAGGAAATGTGGCACAACATTTAATTCAGGTGTTGTTGCAAGCTAAAAATGTAGATTTGGTGCAAGCATTTGCTCGTAACCCAAGTCATTTATTGCATTTATTACCTGAAACCAAAATTACTTCTGATTATCAAAAAATTACAGAAGCCGATTTGTATATTATTTCAGTTTCTGATAATGCGATTGCGGAAGTTGCTGCGCAATTACCCTTTGAAAATCGTTTAGTTGTGCATACTTCGGGTTCGTCGGAACTTTCTGTTTTGAATGATAAAAACAGAAAAGGCGTTTTTTATCCACTACAAACCTTTACCAAAGGAAAAGAAATCGACTTCGCTCCTATTCCTATTTGTTTAGAAGCTGAAAATGAAGCCGATTATCAACTTTTGGAAAAATTAGGAAATTGTATCTCGCAAAAAGTAGTTCGAATCAATTCTGAACAAAGAAAAAGTTTACACGTAGCAGCCGTTTTTGTTTGTAATTTTGTAAATCATTTATATGAAATCGGAAATGAAATTTGCCAAGAAAACAAAGTTCCTTTTGAAGTGTTGCATCCGTTAATTCAGGAAACAGCTCATAAAATTACGGAACTTTCACCAAGAGAAGCACAAACGGGTCCAGCCTTACGAAACGACACCAAAACCATTGAAAAACATTTAGATTTTTTAGAAAATCCGGAATATAAAAACTTATATCAATTACTTACACAATCGACACAACATGTCAAAAAGTTATAAAGAACTCATGAACCAAATTACCACTTTTGTCTTCGACGTAGACGGAGTGTTAACCGACGGAACTATACACGTAACCCCAACAGGCGAAATGCTTCGCAACATGAACATCAGAGACGGTTATGCCATGAAAGCTGCTGTTGAAAATGGCTATACGGTTTGTATTATCTCAGGCGGAAGCAATGAAGGTGTTCGTGTACGATTAAGAAATTTAGGCATTACCGATATCCATTTAGGCGTTCCAAACAAAGTAGAAACCTTCAAAGAATTCACCGATATTTACAATATTAAACCTGAAAACGTGTTATATATGGGTGACGATATTCCAGATTATCATGTAATGCAATTGGTAGGATTACCAACCTGTCCACAAAACGCAGTTCCTGAAATCAAAGGAATTTCTAAATACATTTCTCATATGGAAGGCGGAAAAGGTGCAGTTCGTGATGTTATCGAACAAGTAATGAAAGTACAAGGCAAATGGATGGAACATTTTGATGCGAAGTTTGATTAATTGATGGATGCTGAAGATGGATGTTTCCTTAAAAAAGTGAAACGTCTGAAGCTTTGGACTCTGTGTGAGTCTTTCAAAACAATCCATCCCAAAGCTTAGGGACAAAAAAACTCGGTGAAGCTCTGTGTAAAAACCTAAAACTTGAAACAAAAATTAAAACATATAAGCCATAAAAGTAAAATTTAAGTAATTTTTTACTTTTAATTAAAGTTCATAAAAGATTTTAAAAATTGCTCAAATTGCTTCAATCTGTGCTCCAAAAAAAATCTGAAACTTGAAACTTGAAACCTGAAACAAACATGAAATACTTAAAACTCATTCGATACCAAAACTTACTAATGCTAGCCTTCATGCAATTGGTATTTCGTTATTTATTTTTAGAACAATCCTATGTAGATCTTGCCTTATCCGATTTTAATTATATTTTATTGGTGATTGCTACTGTTTGTGAGGCTGCTGGTGGATATGTAATTAATAATATCATGGATCAAGAAACCGACGAAATTGCAAAACCGCAAAACCGTGTGGTGGGTGTTTCTATTTCGGAAACAGTAGCTTATAATTGGTACATTGGGCTAACCATCGTTGGCGTTGGAATTGGATTTTATTTATCCAATGTGATTTACAAACCTACTTTTGCCTCTATGTTTATCTTGGTAGCTACACTTTTGTATATGTACGCTACAAGTTTTAAACAAATTCCAGTTCTTGGAAACGTTGTAGTAGCATTGCTGCTTTCTACAAGTATTATAATTATTGGCTTATTCGATATTTTACCTGCAATAGATGCAGATAATCGTTTTAGAATGAAAGAAGCTTTTTCTATTTTAATGGATTATGCCATTTTTGCTTTTATCATCAATTTGATTCGTGAAATAGTAAAAGATTTAGAAGATATGGATGGTGATTATCAATCTGGAATCAACACCTTGCCTATTACTATTGGTATTCCAAAAACAAAAATAATCGTTGGAATATTAACTGTAATTTCGATTGGAATATTAGCGTATTACATAAACAGTAACTTATTTGAATTAGATTATGTAATATATTACACCATGGTTTTCATCATAGGCCCGCTAATTTATTTTGGGGTAAAACTCATAAATGCAGTAACCAAAAAGGAATTTCATCATTTAAGCCTTGTATTAAAATTAATTTTATTTTTCGGAATTATTTCGATTGCTGTAATTGTATTGAACTTGAAACATGCTTAAAGAAAAACTAAATAAAATCAACATCATTCTGGCTTCAGGTTCACCAAGAAGACAGCAATTCTTTAAAGAAATGGATTTGCATTACACCATTCGCTTAAAAGAGATTGAAGAAATCTATCCAGAATACTTAAAAGGAGCAGAAATCACCAATTTCTTAGCCGAATTAAAAGCAAGTGCTTTCGAAAATGAATTGGAAGAAAACGATGTTTTAGTTACGAGTGATACTATCGTTTGGTTGAACGGAAAAGCTTTGGGCAAACCAAGAGATTATGATGATGCATTTAAAATGCTGCAACAATTAGCCAATCAAACACATGAAGTTATTACTTCGGTATGTTTGAAATCTATAGATAAAATAGAAATTTTTCATTGTGTGACCAAAGTGACTTTTGCTGATTTATCAGATGAAGCTATTCGTTATTATTTAGACAATTACCAACCTTTCGATAAAGCTGGAAGCTATGGAATACAAGATTGGATTGGTCTCATCGGAATTTCAAATATTGAAGGTTCTTATACGAATGTAGTAGGTTTACCCACAGAAATGTTATTTCAAAAATTAATGCAGTATGCTTAAATTAATAAACAATCCTTATTTAGACCAAGAAATAGCAACATTAATCGTTATTCTTGTTTACTTTATTTTAAGAATAAGTTTTAGTAAACTTGTTCGTAAATATGCCAATTTAAATGAAATTTTAGAGCATCGTACCAATCTCGTAATCAAATACATCAATTTATTATTAGGTGTTTTGGCTTTCATTTCTATTGTAATTATTTGGGGAGTTAAGAAAGACCAAATTTTATTGTTTATCTCTTCCGTTTTTGCGGTGGTAGGTGTGGCCTCGTTTGCACAATGGTCTATTTTAAGTAACATTACGGCAGGAATAATTATCTTCTTTTCATATCCTTTTAAAATTGGTGATAAAATCAAAATTCACGATAAAGATTTTCCTGTAGATGGTGAAATTGAAGACATCAAAGCTTTTTATATCATTTTAAAATCTTCAGACGGTGAAATGATAACTTATCCCAACAATTTATTGATGCAAAAAGGTATTTCGGTGCTGAAAAACAATTTAGAAGAAAGAGAATTTTTTGATTAAAACAATTACAAAATAATGTTAAAAAGGAAGCAATTAAAACTTCCTTTTTTTTATTTCCTTATTTTTGAAACAAATCAATAAAAATGAACAGAAGCTTTACTTCAATATTTATATTTTTAATTTCAATCATAACATTTGCGCAAGCCCCACAAAAACTAAGTTCCGTTGAAATTTACGAGCAAGTTCAAAAGCTAAATTTCTTAGGCAAAGTTTTGTATGTAGCTGCACATCCTGATGATGAAAACACTAAACTTATCACCTATTTTTCAAATCACTATCACGCACAAACAGCCTATTTATCGTTAACACGAGGCGATGGTGGTCAAAATTTAATTGGAACAGAATTAAGAGAAAAATTAGGCGCCATTAGAACGCAAGAATTGCTAGCTGCTAGAAGAATAGACGGAGGCGAACAGTTTTTTACACGCGCCAATGATTTCGGATTTTCTAAAGAACCAAATGAAACATTTGCTATTTGGAATAAAAATGAGGTAATGGAAGACGTTATTCAAGTAATTGAAACCTTTCGTCCAGATATAATTGTGAATCGTTTTAGCCATAACACGCCTGGAACAACACACGGACACCACACAGCTTCGGCTATGTTGAGTTTGGAAGCCTATGATTTAGTAAAACACCAACCAAAACGTATATTTTTCAACACTTCATGGTGGTTTTATGGAAGCCAAGAAGCGTTTGATGCTGCCGATAAATCAAAATTATTAGCTATAAATTCAAACGTTTATTATCCGTTGAAAGGAAAAAGCAATAACGAAATTGCGGCTTTAAGTAGAAGTCAGCACAAATGTCAAGGCTTTGGAACTTTAGGAAGTCGCGGCGACGAAACCGAATATTTAGAACTATTAAAAGGGAATTTACCAAGCAACACCAATCTTTTTGAAGGAATTGACACATCTTGGAATCGAGTAAAAGGCGGCAATGAAATTGGAAAATTACTGTACGAAATAGAGAAAAATTTCAACTTTGGAAATCCATCGGTACATATTCCAAATTTAATCAAAGCGTATGATTTGATTCAAAAATTGGAAGATTCCCATTGGAAAGAAATTAAATCCAAACAAATTATCAAAATTATTGAAGGGTGTAGTGGTTTGTTTATGGAAGCGCTTGCCGATACAGAGACAATTACAAAAGACAGTAAATTTAATCTGCAATTGGAAGTAATTAATCGCAGTCAGTCAAATGTGAAATTAATTTCGGTTAACGCTCTAAATATCAAAAGCGAAATTCAAGACAAACCTTTAAAAAACAACGAAAAAGTAAGTTTTCAATTCAAAGATGTTGTGGTTGGAAATGCCGTTGATTATTCCAATCTGTTTTGGTTAAAAGAACAACAAACTGAAGGAATGTATCAGGTTTCAGATAAATCGATTCGAATTTTACCCGAAGTTTCAACTTCCTTTCCGGTGATTTTTACGATTGAAATTGAAGGAAAAACAATCGAATTTGTAAAGAACATTTGTTATAAATTCAATAATCCAGACGATGGTGAAACGTATGTTCCCTTCACGATTCTTCCTGAATTCACTTCAACTATTGAATCAAAAGTTTTAATCTTTAACTCAACTCAACCCAAAGAAATTTCAGTTAAAGTGAAAGCACATAAAGCAAATGCTTCAGGAAAATTATCAATAGTAATTCCTCAAGATTGGAAAATCGAACCGAAAGAAATTCCATTTTCTATTGATACAAAAAATGAAGAGCGAAAATTCTCGTTCAAAATTTATCCATCCAAACCAGAAATTACCACAAAATTAGTCGCGCAAATTGCCGCTTCAAACGGAACTTT
>JBIKZB010000285.1:0-2590 GCA_044354955.1 Flavobacterium sp.
ATTAAATGTAAAAAACGAAACTTCCCGATTAAGGGCTGTAGTGCTTGGTACTGCCGAAAATAACGGTCCAACACCTACTATTGAAGAAGCATATGATCCAAAGTCTTTAGAGCATATTAAAGCCGGAACTTATCCAGTTGAAGAAGATATGGTGAAAGAAATGGAAGCATTTAACGCCGTATTTCAAAAATATGATGTTAAAGTTTTCAGACCTCAAATTATTGAAAATTACAATCAAATTTTTGCTAGAGACATCGGATTTGTAATTGATGATATATTTATCAAAGCCAATATTTTACCAGATAGAGAACGTGAATTAGATGCTATTCAGTATGTAATTGATCAAATTGATCCTAAAAAAGTAGTGCTTCCGCCAGAAGAAGTACATATTGAAGGTGGTGATGTGATGCCTTGGAACGAGTATATTTTTATAGGTACTTACAAAGGTTCAGATTATAAAGATTATATAACTGCAAGAACAAATTGGCAAGGAGTTGATTATATTAAAAACTTGTTTCCAAATAAAATTGTAAAATCATTTGATTTAGTGAAATCAAAAATAGAACCAAGAGATAATGCTTTGCATTTAGATTGTTGTTTTCAACCTGTTGGAGCTAATAAAGGAATTATTTACAAAAGCGGTTTCCGTGAAGAAGCAGATTATATGTTTTTAGTAAACTTGTTCGGAAAAGAGAATTTATTTCACATCGAAAGAGAGGAAATGTATCACATGAATTCAAATGTATTTTCAATTGCTCCTGATGTAGTAGTTTCAGAAAAGAATTTTACACGATTGAACAATTGGCTTAGAGAACAAGGTTTTACAGTTGAAGAAATACCGTACGCTGAAATAGCCAAACAAGAAGGATTGTTGAGATGTTCAACTTTACCATTAATTAGAGATTAAAAACTTTGTTTCAATTTTAACGTTTCAAGTTGTAAAACCTGAAACTTGGAACCTGAAACTTCAAACATAAATATAAAATGAACCAAACAACTAATTCCCTTTTAATGATTCGTCCGGTGGCATTCCGAATGAACGAACAAACTGCTGTTAATAATTATTACCAAAAAGTATTGGATAATTTATCTTCAGAAACGGTCAATCAAAAAGCACAAGAAGAATTTGATACTTTCGTACAGAAACTTAAAATGGTAGGTTTAAACGTAGTAGTTGTTGAGGATACATTAAGTCCAGATACACCTGACAGTATTTTTCCAAACAATTGGATTTCATTTCATGAAAATGGAGATGTTGTTTTATATCCAATGTTTGCCGAAAATCGCCGTTTAGAAAGAAGAGAAGATGTCTTGGATACCTTAGAAGAAAAAGGATTTGTTATCAATGAAATAATGGATTATACTTCAGCTGAAGAAGATGATGTGTTTTTAGAAGGAACGGGAAGTATTGTTTTAGATAGAGCTAATGGAAAAGCTTATTGTGCTTTATCACCAAGAGCAGATGAAGAATTATTTATTGAATTTTGTGAAGATTTCGAATTCACACCTGTAATTTTTGAAGCGTTTCAAACCGTAAATGGTGAAAGAAAACATATTTATCATACGAATGTAATTATGTGTGTGGGAGAAACTTTTGCTGTTATTTGTGCCGATTGCATCGATGATAAGAAAGAGCGTAAAATGGTGTTAGATAGTTTAAAAGGCGATGAAAAAGAAGTTATTCTAATTACAGAAGACCAAGTAAATAATTTTGCTGGAAATATGTTGGAAGTAAAAGGAACTGATGATAGAAGATATTTAATCATGAGTGCCTCTGCACACCAAAGTTTGACTAAAAAGCAAATTGCACAATTAGAAGAACATGTTACCATTTTAAGTTCGAGTTTAGATACAATCGAAGCTTGTGGAGGTGGAAGTGCTCGTTGTATGATGGCTGAGATTTTCTTGCCAAAAGCATAATTAATTAGATGTCATAAAGCAAAAGCCTGATTTTAAAATCAGGATTTTTTATTTTGTAATATTTTTTATCATTCCGCCAAAAATAAAAAAGTGAAAAGGAACTAAACTATACCAATACATTCTTCCTAATAATCCTTTAGGTCTAAAAGTTGCAATTTGATGTAGTTTGTTTTCTTTGTCAATTCTAAATTCAAGCCAAGCTTCTCCTGGTAAACGCATTTCTGCATATAAAAGCAAACGTTTTTCTTCTTTATCGGCAACTAAAACGCGCCAAAAATCTAGCGCATCTCCATTGTCTAAATGAGTTGGATGTGTTCTGCCTCTTCGTAAACCTACGCCTCCAAACAATTTATCTAAAAAGCCACGAATTCGCCACATCCAGTTTCCATAATACCAACCTCTATCGCCACCTATAGACCAAATATTGTTGAGTGTTTTTTCAACATTGTTCACAGATTTAATTTTATGATCTTTTAAGCAGCCATAAGTTGGAATTTGAATAAATTCTGAAAAATTTTCTTGAAAACTACTACTTACCAAGCTGTCTTTCCAGCTTGAAATAACCAAGTTTTGTTCCATTTTTAAGAACGCTAATTTGATGGCATCTACATAAGTAATTGGTTGGATGTTTAATGCTTTTTGTAGGTCATTGTTTTGACAAACAACTTCC
>JBIKZB010000284.1:0-2590 GCA_044354955.1 Flavobacterium sp.
GATGATTTTCCCACGTTAGAACGGCCTATAAAAGCGTATTCAGGTAAGCGGTCTTTTGGACACTTATCTACTTCTGAATTACTAATTACGAATTCGGCGGTATTAATTTTCATATGCTATAAAATAAAATTCCCCAAAAAGGGGAACTATTATAAATTCTTCTTTTGTAACCAATCAAACAAAATTTGATTGAATTCTTCTGGATGCTCCATCATGGCAGCGTGTCCACATTTATCAATCCAAAATAACTCTGAATTAGGTAATAATTTATCAAACTCTTCGGCAACATTTGGAGGTGTTACTTTGTCGTTTTTACCCCAAATAATACAAGTTGGTGTAGTCATTTTTGGCAAATCTTTGGCCATATTATGACGAATAGCACTCTTTGCAATTGTTAAGGTTTTAATCAATTTGATTCTATCATTAACCGTTGCAAAAACTTCGTCAACAATTTCTTTAGTTGCTATTTCTGGATTGTAAAAAACATCTTGAGCTTTCTTTTTGATGTATTCATAATCCCCACGTTTTGGGTAACTTTCGCCCATTCCGCTTTCATATAAACCTGAACTTCCAGTAATCACCAATGCCTTAACAAGTTCTGGGTACATTTTTGTAAAATACAATCCAATGTGTCCGCCTAACGAATTCCCAACAAGAATTACTTGGTCAAATCCTTTGTGAACTACAAAGTCTTTAACAAATTTTGAAAAGGCTTTAACGTTGGTTTTTAAAATATTTTGTGTATAAATAGGTAATTCTGGTATCACCACTTTGTATCCTTTTGGAGGAAAAAAATTTGCCACACCATCAAAATTACTTAGACCGCCCATTAAACCATGAAGAATGATTATTGGGGTTCCTTCGCCAGCTTCAAAGTAGGTGTATTTTTTTTCTTTTCTTAACATAAAATCCACTTAAGGTATTAGTTCTAATGATTGACAAATATACTATTTTATTAAAGAATGAAAAGAAAAATTTAACACAGATATTTTTAAACTTTTAGAAGGTGTAAACGGTTAGTTGTCAACAATTTTGAGGGCTTTTTGCTTTAAAAATGCAAAATATTAATGTTCGATTTTTTTGAAGAGTTTCTTCGTATTTCTTGATTTTGCAAATAATCTTTTGTTAAAAGTGGAAATTTAGGTTTTGAAATCTAAAAACTTATTAACAAAGTGGTAGTATGTGGTAAAAAGTGGTAAAATTTTTCTAAATTTGTACTTATTCTAATCGAGATAAAAATTGAAAACATTAATCGGGACATATGAATGTAAAGTAGATGCCAAAGGAAGGCTGATGCTGCCTACTTCACTAAAGAAACAATTGGGTTTTTTAGAGGAAGGTTTCGTGTTAAAACGTTCGGTTTTTCAACCTTGTTTGGAGTTGTTTCCAATGAGTGAATGGAATAAAATGATGTTGAAAATCAATAAACTAAATCGTTTTGTTAAAAAGAATAATGATTTTATTAGAAGATTTACAGCTGGAGTTAAAATGGTAGAGATTGATGCAACGGGAAGACTTTTAATTCCAAAAGATTTAGTGGTTTTTGCTCAAATTGATAAAGATATTGTGTTGAATTCAGCAATTAATATCATTGAAATTTGGGATAAAGATAAATATGAAAATGCGATTGAAAACGCTACGGATGATTTCGCGGATTTAGCAGAAGAGGTAATGGGTAATTTAAATGACGACGAAGATGGAATATCATAATCCAGTATTGTTAAAAGAAACAGTTGATGGATTGAATATTCGTCCTGATGGAGTGTATGTGGATGTTACCTTTGGTGGTGGCGGACATTCGAGAGAAATTATGAGTCGTTTGGGAGAAAACGCAAAACTTTTTGCTTTTGACCAAGATTTAGATGCGTTGAAAAATGCAATTGACGATGAACGATTTACTTTAATTAATGAAAATTTTAGATTCATAAAACGATTTTTACGTTTCCATGGAATTAAGCAAGTAGATGGTATTTTAGCTGATTTAGGTGTTTCATCACACCAATTTGATGTGGCTGAAAGAGGTTTTTCAACCCGTTTTGATGCTGAATTAGACATGCGAATGAATCAAAAAGGTGACATCAGTGCTTATCATGTAGTAAACGAATATGATGAGCAAGAAATTTCTCGTGTGTTGTTTAATTATGGTGAGTTAAAAAACGCCAGAGCTATGGCAAATGTAATTGTAACTGCTCGAAAAGACAAAGAAATAAAGAATTCTGAGCAACTTAAGCAAGTGCTGGCTAAGTTTTTACCAGCGCACAAAAGCAATAAAATTTTAGCACAAATCTATCAAGCGATTCGTATTGAAGTGAATCAGGAAATGGAAGTGTTGAAAGAATTTTTGGAACAGTCGTTAGAAATTTTAAAACCTGGTGGAAGATTGAGTGTGATTTCGTATCATTCTTTAGAAGATAGATTGGTGAAAAGATTTGTTAAAAACGGCATGTTTGAAGGTGAACCAGAACGCGATTTCTTTGGAAATTTTGAAGTTCCTTTTAAAACCATCGAAAAACTAATCGTACCATCAGAAGAAGAAATTGCAATCAATAATAGAGCAAGAAGTGCAAAATTAAGAGTATCGGAAAAGATA
>JBIKZB010000290.1:0-2586 GCA_044354955.1 Flavobacterium sp.
TTTGAGTAAAAATAAAAAAATCCCGACTTAAATCGGGATTTTGTATGATAAATTTAACACATATTATGCTAACATTGTAACTGGATTTTCCATAAACGCTCTAAACGTTTGTAAGAATTGAGCTCCAGTTGCTCCGTCCACTGTTCTGTGGTCGCAAGCTAAAGTAACTGTCATTGTGTTTCCAACTACAATTTGTCCATTTTTAACTACTGGTTTTTCAATAATAGCCCCAACAGATAAAATAGCTGAATTTGGTTGATTGATAATAGAAGTGAAAGATTGAATTCCGAACATTCCTAAATTAGAAATAGTGAACGTACTTCCTTCCATTTCAGCTGGTTGGATTTTTTTCGATTTTGCTTTTCCAGCTAAGTCTTTTACGTTTGCGCCTATTTGAGTCAAACTCATTTGGTCTGTAAATTTCAATACTGGAACCATTAATCCGTCTTCAACAGCTACTGCTACTCCAATATTCACGTGGTGATTGATTACCATAGCATCTTCTCTCCATTGTGAATTTACTTGTGGATGTTTTTTCAATGCCATCGCACTCGCTTTGATTACCATATCGTTGAAAGAAACTTTCGTATCTGGCAAGCCGTTAATCATATTTCTTGAAGCAATAGCATTGTCCATATCTAACTCGATAGTTAAATAGTAATGTGGTGCAGTAAATTTAGATTCTGATAATCGTCTCGCAATGGTTTTACGCATTTGCGAATTTTTAATTTCTTCTTGGAATATTTCTCCTGCTGGAACAAATGGTTTCACAGACGCAACTGCATTTGTTGCTTCTGTTACCGCTTGAGATGGAGTTGCAACTGCAGAAGGAGTGAAATTCTCCACATCCGATTTTACAATTCTTCCATTTTCACCAGAACCTTTTACTTGAGATAAATTGATTCCTTTATCTTGTGCAATTTTTTTAGCTAATGGTGAAGCAAATATTCTTGAGTTGTCTGTTGACTGTTGTTTGTTTTCAGTAATTTCAGTTTGCGTTGAAGTAGTTGTTTCTGCTTTTGGAGCTTCCACCACCGCACCTACTTTATAGTTTGCCGCAATACCTGAAACGTCAGTTCCTGCAGGTCCTAAAATAGCTAAAATTGTATCTACTGGAGCAGAATCACCTTCTTGCACTCCGATATATAATAAAGTTCCTGCATTAAAAGATTCGAATTCCATCGTAGCTTTATCTGTTTCGATTTCTGCTAAAATATCACCTTCTTTTACCGCATCTCCTACTTTTTTCAACCATGTTGCAACCGTTCCAGTTGTCATGGTATCCGACAAACGAGGCATGGTTACTACTTTTACACCAGCTGGTATTTCAACAGATGCAGAAGTTGGTTTTGCTTCTTCAACTACTTTTTCTTCTTTAGCTTCAGCAGCAGCTCCTCCACTTAATAAAGCAGAAATATCTTCGCCTTCTTTTCCAATGATAGCTAATAAAGAATCCACTGGAGCAGATTGTCCTTCTTGAATTCCGATATGTAATAAAACACCATCATAAAAAGCCTCAAATTCCATTGTTGCTTTATCCGTTTCAATTTCAGCAAGAATATCACCCGTTTTGATTGTATCTCCCACTTTTTTTAGCCAAGTAGCTACAACTCCTTCAGTCATCGTATCACTCAAACGGGGCATTGTTATAATTTGTGCCATAGTTTTTATAATTTATGTGGGATGAAAGGATAATTTTCTTGTTCGTACACTACGTCATACAATTGTTGTGCTTCTGGAAATGGAGAATCTTCAGCGAATTTCTCACATTCAGCTACTAAATCAGCTACTCTTTGATCGATTGTTTCGATTTCAGCCTCTGTAGCGTAGTTGTTTTCTTTAATAATATCAAGAACTTGAGTAATTGGGTCGATTTTTTTGTACTCTTCCACTTCATCTTTTGTTCTATATAATTGTGCATCAGACATTGAGTGTCCTCTGTAACGATATGTTTTCATTTCTAAGAAAGTTGGTCCGTCTCCACGACGTGCTCTTTCCATAGCTTCATGCATAGCTTCTGCTACTTTTACTGGATTCATTCCGTCAACTGGCCCACAAGGCATTTCGTATCCTAAACCAAGTTTCCAAATATCAGTATGGTTAGCAGTTCTTTCTACAGAAGTTCCCATTGCATAACCGTTGTTTTCAACAATAAAAACCACTGGTAATTTCCATAACATTGCCATGTTAAAAGCTTCATGTAATGAACCTTGACGAGCAGCACCATCACCAAAATAGGTTAAAGTAACACCGCCTGTTTCAAAATATTTATCAGCAAAAGCCATACCTGCTCCTACTGGAATTTGTGCTCCTACAATTCCGTGACCTCCATAGAAACCATGTTCTTTAGAAAAAATATGCATAGATCCACCCATTCCTTTTGAAGTACCTGTAACTTTTCCGTATAATTCTGCCATTACTTTTCTTGGATCTACACCCATTCCAATTGGCTGAACGTGATTACGGTAAGCGGTAATCATTTTATCTTTAGACAAGTCCATTGCGTGTAAAGCTCCAGCTAAAACTGCTTCTTGACCATTGTATAGGTGCAAAAATCCTCTAACTTTTTGTTGGATATAAACAGCA
>JBIKZB010000292.1:0-2581 GCA_044354955.1 Flavobacterium sp.
GAACAATAACTACTTGAATTGGCGCTAAATTTGGAGGTAACACCAAACCTTTATCATCAGAATGTGTCATTACTAAAGCACCCATTAATCGGGTTGAAACTCCCCAAGAAGTTCCCCACACGTACTCTTGTTTTCCTTCTTTATTCGCAAATTTAACATCAAAAGCTTTGGCAAAATTTTGACCTAAAAAGTGCGAAGTTCCCGCTTGCAATGCCTTTCCATCTTGCATTAAAGCTTCAATACAATAGGTTTCATCAGCACCAGCAAAACGTTCTGTTTCCGTCTTTAATCCTTTAATTACTGGAATTGCCATGAAATTTTGTGCAAAATCAGCATATACATGCATCATTTTTTCTGATTCTTCAATCGCTTCCTGACGAGTAGCGTGCGCTGTATGTCCTTCCTGCCATAAAAATTCGGCCGTTCTTAAAAACAATCTTGTTCTCATTTCCCAACGAACCACATTTGCCCATTGATTAATCAATAAAGGTAAATCTCTATACGATTGCACCCAACCTTTGTATGTTGACCAAATGATTGCCTCACTTGTAGGGCGAACAATTAGTTCCTCCTCTAGTTTAGCATTTGGATCTACCATTAATTTTCCAGGGCGAGATTCATCATTTTTCAAACGATAATGCGTCACAATAGCACACTCTTTTGCAAAACCCTCTGCATTTTTTTCTTCTGCCTCGAACATGCTTTTCGGAACAAACAAGGGGAAATATGCATTACTATGCCCAGTTTCTTTAAACATTCTATCTAATTCGGCTTGCATTTTTTCCCAAATTGCATACCCATATGGCTTAATTACCATACAACCTCTAACACCTGAATTCTCAGCTAAATCAGCCTTTACGACTAATTCGTTATACCACTTAGAGTAATCTTCCGCTCTTGTTGTTAAGTTCTTGCTCATTATTTATATTTTGGCACAAAAATTGTTTGTATAAATTTTAACTAATTTGTTGGGCAAAAATAGTTAAATTTGAGGTGTCCAACAATAAAAAAAGAGCTATGAAAACTTTTTACCAATTTAATTCAAAAAAAATCGCTTATTCCTTGATGGGAATAGTAGCAATTCTAACTACTTCGTGTGGATCATATCAAAACTCATCGTATTACGATAATGATGGTGTTTATGGTAGTGACAGACCTGTTAATCAGACAGAAAATAAATATACTGAGCAGAATATTGAAAAATCAAATAAATATGCTCAGCAATTTAAAAGCATGCAAGATGATTATACTTATTTTACAGATGTAGATAATTATAATTCACAAACACAAGACACTATAGTAACTGTATACCGAAACGAATCCAATAACAATTATGCAGGATGGGGAAACAATTCCTCTGATGTAACCATAAATTATTACAACAACGATTGGGGATGGAACAACTGGTATTCTCCATATTGGGGTATAGGCTGGAACTCATGGTACGGACCTAACTGGGGTTGGGGATGGAATTCATGGTATGGTGCAGGCTGGGGATGGAACTCATGGTACGGACCTGGTTGGGGATGGAATGGATATTATGGAAACAACTGGGGTTGGAACGGATATTACGGAAACAATTGGGGTGGAGGAAGAGATGTAATATACAACAACGGAAGAAGAGGTGGAACAAGAGATTACAACTATTCATCAGGTAGACCCAACAACTATTCTAATAGAAGAACAGACACACCAAGACCAAATTTTAGTGGTATTAGAAATACTCCGAGAACTGAAAACAACAACACAAGACCTTCAGTAACTCCAAGAGAAAATACTACTACAACACCAAGAAACAACAATTACTCTACTCCTAGAACCAATACACCAACACCTAGAAGTAATAACAATAATTATTCTTCTCCAAGAAGTAGTTCTGGAGAAAGTTTTGGAGGAAGTTCATCTGGCGGCGGCGGAAGTCGTTCTGGTGGTGGAAGTCGTTCTGGTGGTGGATCAAGAGGTGGAAGAGGTTAATTTAAATCATAATACTATATGAAAAAGTTATTTTTAGCTATAATTCTCAACGTATCATTCCTGTCAATTGCTCAAGAACCAACTACAAATGACGCGCTTAGATACGCAGTTGAAAACATGAACGGAACAGCTCGATTCAGAGGAATGAGTGGTGCATTTGGTGCTGTTGGTGGAGATTTATCTTCAATCAACATCAACCCAGCAGGTTCCTTATTTTTTAACAATAATTTTGCAAGTGCTTCTATATCAAATTTCAACACTACTAATAGTGCAAATTATTTTGGAACAAAAAACAAAGAAAATTACAGCACATTAGATTTAAATCAAATTGGAGCTGTACTTGTTTTTAACGACAATTCTGGCAGTTCTGACTGGAATAAAATCTCGATTGCACTTAATTATGACAACACCAATAATTTTGATAATCGTTTATTTACTGCTGGAATAAATCCATATAATTCTATTTCTCAGTATTTTGTAAATCAAGCGAATTTTGTAGCGAATACTCAATTCAATGATTATCAATATGAAATGGCTTATGAAACTTACATCATAAATCCACATCCAACAACACCTAATCAGTTTGTATCTAACGTTTCACCTGGAG
>JBIKZB010000048.1:0-8893 GCA_044354955.1 Flavobacterium sp.
TCGAAGAAATACGTAAACGCTCAATTCCTTCTACTTCATCTAAAGCTTTTACCAAATCTAAGAAAGTATGTTCGTGTTTTTTATTTCCGAATTCACCTTTTCCGTAATCGCCAATATTTACACCTGTAAGAACAATCTCTTTAATGCCTTGATTTGAAATTTCGGAAGCATTTTTTAATACATTTTCCAAGGCGTCACTTCGAGAAATTCCGCGAGCCAATGGTATCGTACAATACGTACATTTATAATCGCAACCGTCTTGCACTTTTAAGAAAGCACGTGTTCTGTCACCAATCGAATAACTTCCTACATAAAAATCAGCTTCTTCAATTTCGCATGAATGTACTTCACCCATATCGTTTTTAGACAAATCATTAATGTAATCGGTGATTTTGAATTTTTCTGTAGCTCCTAAAACCAAATCTACTCCATCCACTGCGGCTAGTTCTTCTGGTTTTAATTGGGCATAACAACCAACTGCTGCAACAAACGCTTTATCATTAAGTTTCATTGCTTTTTTAACAATCTGTTTGAATTGCTTATCTGCATTATCCGTAACCGAACAAGTGTTGATTACATAAATATCGGCAATTTCTTCAAAATCTACACGTTCAAAACCTTCGTTTTGAAAATCGCGTGCAATAGTTGATGTTTCTGAGAAGTTCAATTTGCATCCTAAAGTATAGAACGCTACTTTTTTCTTGTTTTCCATAAGTAATACTCAATTAATGAAATCGTTGTCAAAAAATTGAGAGTGCAAAGATACTCTTAAAGTGTCAATTAGGCAATACAGCAATAAGCCAATGAATAAATCATTAAAAACGTTCAAAAATTGGCACATTGACTCATTGAAAATTAGCTAATTGATTACTCTTTTCGATATTTCTTCGTTTCCTCAAAAACGTGTTCTAAAATTTTAGTATCTTCTTCTGTAAATTCAACATGACGGCGGCTCATTACAATTTTAGCGGTATCGAAAGCTTTTTTGGTAATATAGGTTGTAAATCCAGAAGCACCTCCCCATGAGAAACTTGGTACAAAATTTCTAGGAAAACCTGAACCAAAAATATTAGTAGAAACACCTACAACAGTTCCCGTATTAAACATTGTATTGATGCCACATTTACTGTGATCACCCATCATTAATCCGCAAAATTGCAAACCTGTTTTGGCAAAACCTTCGGTTTCATAGCTCCACAAACGCACTTCTTCGTAATTATTTTTTAAATTGGAATTATTAGAATCGGCACCTATATTGCACCACTCCCCTAAAACAGAATTTCCTAAAAACCCATCGTGTCCTTTATTAGAATATCCGAAAAGAACCGAATTATTTACTTCTCCACCAATACGGCAATGTGGCCCCACAGTAGTTGCTCCGTACACCTTAGTTCCCAATTTAACTTGTGCTTCTTCACACAAAGCAAATGGACCTCGAATAACAGAACCTTCCATAATTTCCGCATTTTTTCCGATATAAATTGGACCTGATGAAGCGTTTAAAGTTACAAATTCTAACTTTGCTCCTTCTTCAATAAAGATGTTTTCAGGTGAAATTACGTTAACGCTTTTTGGAATAGGCTGAGAACTTCTATCTTCTGTCAAAAGTTCAAAGTCTTCTCGAATTGCTGCGTCATTTTTAGCAAAAATATCCCATGTATTTTCTATTCGTAACACTTCTCCTTCGTATTCAATCAATTCATATTCGTCAAAATCAACTTCTTCTTGCGTATCATTGGTATAAAAAGCAATAATTTCTTCTCCAAAAAGTATCGCTTCTTTTGAATTTAAATTTTGAACCATATCTACCAAAATAGGATTAGGTAAAAATGATGCATTAATCATAATGTTTTGTTCCATTTCAACCATTGGATATTTTTCCATCAAATATTCTTCTGTTAAAGAAGTAGTTGTGGTTCCAAGATATTTTTCCCATTTTTCACGAATGGTTAAAATCCCAACACGAATATCGGCAACTGGACGAGTAAAAGTAAACGGAAGTAAGGCATTGCGAACGGTTCCATCAAATAGTATATAGTTCATATTTTATTATTTTGTTGAGGCAAGTCATTGACTTGTTTGTACTTTTATTGTTTATTAGATTATAAATTCAAAAATACAATTTATTCCATAAAAAAAGCCTCACCTAAGTGAAGCTTTTCTATATTTTGAAAAAACAAAAAATTATTTTGCTTTTTTAGCGTATTTACTGTTGAATTTATCGATACGACCTGCAGTATCAATAAGTTTAGATTTACCTGTGTAAAAAGGGTGAGACGTTCTAGAAATCTCCATTTTGAAAACTGGATACTCAACACCTTCATGAGTAATAGTTTCTTTTGTTTCTACTGTAGATTTAGTAATAAAAACATCTTCATTTGACATGTCTTTAAAAGCAACTAATCTGTAATTTTCTGGGTGAATACCTTTTTTCATTTTGTAAATCTTTTTATTAAGCGATTATAACTTGTTTCGCGGCTCTACATTAAAAGAGGTGTAAACAATTTATAACCTTTTGGTTTATAAACTTTTTATTTCAGAGCGCAAAATTACATTTAATTTTTAATTTACCAATGTTTCTGTAACTTTTTTTTATTTTTTATCTCTAATAGAGTAACGAGAAGAATTCTTATATTTGTAAATTAATTAAACCAAAACAAACTATGAACGAAATTATTAAAAAAAACGGAATCAACTTTGGAATAATATTAGGTCTAATAGGAATAGTATCACAAATGACTGTATACGCTTTAGGTGGGATATCAAAGGAAAATGCAATTTTAAATTCTGTAATACAATTTGTTTTTTGGGCAGCCTATTTGGCAGTAAGAATAGTACAATGCAATAAAACAAAAAAAGAATTTAATGGTTTTATTTCTCTAAAAGAATTATTTACGACCTTAACTGTAACAATAATTATTGGAATTTTAATTTCACAATCATTTACATATCTATTCAATAATTTTATTGATGTAGAATACGGAAATACTATGAACGAATTCATGAACGAACAACAGATTGTGGCTCAAAACGCTATGAAAAGTTTTACAAATGTTACTAGTGAAGACCTAAAAAAAGTAGCAGAAACTAATAATTTTTCTATATTAAATATTCTACAAGGAACGTTGATTGCTTTTTTACTTTCTTCAGTTATGAATTTAATTTTATCAGCGATCTTCAAAAAAAATCAACCTGTATTCTAAATCAATGAATTTATCCATAGTTATCCCATTATTAAACGAACAAGAATCGTTACCTGAATTACACCAATGGATTGTGAAAGTGATGCAAAGTCACAACTATTCATACGAAATCCTTTTTATTGATGATGGTAGTACCGATGCTTCTTGGCAAACTATTTCGCAACTTTCAAGTGAAAACCCAAATGTAAAAGGCATTCGTTTTCTTAGAAATTACGGAAAATCACAAGCGTTACATGCTGGTTTTGCCAAAGCACAAGGCGATGTTATTATCACTATGGATGCTGATTTACAAGATAGTCCAGACGAAATCCCAGAGTTATTTCGCTTAATTACAGAAGATAACTATGACTTGATTTCGGGTTGGAAGAAAAAACGCTACGATTCGGTTGTGGCAAAAAATATTCCGTCAAAATTATTCAATTGGGCAGCTCGAAAAACATCGGGTGTTCATTTGAACGATTTTAATTGTGGATTAAAAGCCTATAAAAATATCGTTATTAAGAATATAGAAGTTTCGGGCGAAATGCATCGTTACATTCCGGTTTTAGCAAAAAATGCTGGTTTTGGAAAAATCGGTGAAAAAATTGTAATCCATCAAGCTAGAAAATACGGAAATTCAAAATTTGGAATGAGCCGTTTCATCAATGGTTTCTTAGATTTAATAACTATTTGGTTTTTATCCACTTTCGGAAAAAGACCAATGCACCTTTTTGGATTATTAGGTTCTATCATGTTTATCATTGGATTTTTATTTGCTTTCTATTTAGGAATCGATAAATTATTCATCAACACCTCAGGAAGATTAATCACTGAAAGACCTCAGTTTTACTTATCATTAACAGCAATGTTAATAGGAACACAATTATTCTTAGCCGGATTTTTAGGTGAAATTATCCTAAGAACCAAAAACAACGAAGAACGTTATAAGATTAGTGAGGAGTTAGGAGTTGAGAGTTGAGAGTTGAAAGTGAAATAGAATTATTAACCATTTAAATTATATACGCCATGCAAAAATTAGAGATTATTACACAAAAAATTCATGAAATTAGAGGTTATAAAATAATGTTAGATTTTGATCTTGCAGAACTTTATGAAACTGAAACAAGAATTTTAAAACAAGCCGTAAGAAGAAATATTGAAAGATTTCCAAAAGATTTCATGTTTGAATTAACTGAAAGCGAAATTATTTTATTGGTGTCACAATCTGTGATACCATCAAAAAGTAAACTTGGAGGTGCAAAACCTTATGCCTTTACAGAACAAGGTGTTGCAATGCTTTCAAGTGTTTTAAATAATGAAAAAGCTATAGAAATAAATATAGCAATAATGAGAAGTTTTGTTTCGTTAAGAAAATTTGCTTTAAGCTATGAAGAGCTGACCAAAAGGCTCACAGAAATTGAACAACAGTTTCCTGAAATATACAAAGCTTTAAATTATCTGATGGACACCCATCAGAAAAATATAGAACAAAAAGAAAGAAGCAAAATTGGCTTCAAAAAGAAATAAGATTATGCACATCGAACAAAGTATTTTAAATAAAGTAAACGAGTGGTTAACGCCAACATTTGACAATGCAACTCAAGACGCAATCAAAGAAATGATGACTTCGGCTCCTAAAGAGTTAGAAGAAAGTTTCTATAAAAATTTAGAGTTTGGAACGGGCGGAATGCGCGGTGTTATGGGCGTTGGAACCAACCGTATCAATAAATATACGTTAGGAAAAAACACACAAGGTCTATCAAACTATTTGCGAAAATCGTTTCCAAACGAGCCTTTAAAAGTAGCGATTGCTTATGATTGTCGTCACAATAGTGATACGTTGGCAAAAGTGGTAGCAGATGTTTTTTCAGCAAACGGAATCCACGTATATTTGTTTTCAGATATGCGACCAACGCCAGAATTATCATTTGCAGTTCGTTATTTGAATTGCCATGCAGGAATTGTATTGACAGCTTCTCACAACCCACCAGAATACAACGGATACAAAGTATATTGGCAAGATGGTGGTCAATTAGTTCCACCTCAAGATGCTGAAATTATTAAAGTAATCGAAGATTTAAAATACAGCGAAATTAAGTTCGAAGCCAATAACAATTTAATCGAATATATTGACACCAAAGTTGACGAAGCTTTCGCCAAATCAACTATCGAAAATGCAAGTTTTAATACGCCAACTGAAGCTAAAGCAAATTTAAAAATTGTATACACTTCATTGCACGGAACATCTATAAAAGCTATTCCAAATGTTTTGGCAAAAGCAGGTTATACCGATGTAAACATTGTTCCAGAACAAGCAGAACCCAATGGTGATTTTCCTACTGTGAAATCTCCAAATCCAGAAGAACCAGAAGCGTTGTTTATGGCAATTGCTTTGGCTAACAAAATTGGAGCGGATATGGTAGTGGGAACGGACCCAGATTCTGACCGTTTAGGTGTTGCGGTTCGTGATTTGGATGGAAAAATCAAATTATTGAACGGAAACCAAACGATGGTAATCATGACCGCGTTCTTATTAGAACAATGGAAACGCGCTGATAAATTCAAAGGAAATGAATTTATTGGTTCTACCATTGTTTCTACGCCAATGATGTTAGAATTAGCCGCAGCTTATGATGTGGAATGTAAAGTTGGGTTAACAGGTTTCAAATGGATTGCGAAATTCATTAAAGATTTCCCAAATCAACAATTTATAGGAGGTGGTGAAGAAAGTTTTGGATTTATGGTGGGTGATGCCGTTCGTGATAAAGATGCTGTTGCCGCTATTTTATTAGTGAGTGAAATTGCAGCGCAAGCAAAAGCTTCTGGAAGTTCGTTATATCAAGAATTATTGAATTTATATATTGATTTTGGTTGCTACAAAGAACATTTAATTTCAATTACCAAAAAAGGAATTGAAGGCGCCAATGAAATCAAACAAATGATGATTGATTTACGCGAAAATCCGCTAAAGGAAATCAACGGACAGCGTGTAATTTGTATCGAAGATTATCAAGCTTCTAAAGGAAAAGACTTTATGAACAATGAGGAATTTGAAATCCATGTTCCAAAATCAAACGTATTAATTTATTATTTGGAAGACGGAAGTAAAATTTGCGCAAGACCAAGTGGCACGGAACCTAAAATTAAATTCTATTTCAGCGTAAATGGAGTTTTAGACACGATTGAAAACGCTGAATCAGTTGAAAAAGAATTGGATAACAAAATTGCAGGAATTATTTCTGCAATGAAATTAAACTAAATGGACGAAAATTTTAAAAAGATAATTCCGTTTGCGAAAAAATTTAAAAGTCACATTTTTTGGAATGTGTTTTTTAATATTTTATATGCCTTATTTAGTACACTATCATTTGTAGCACTTTTTCCTCTAATGGAAGTTTTGTTTAAAATGAACGAAGCTGTTACAGAATTGCCAAAATATACAGGAGTTTGGGAATTAGGTACATACGGAAAACAATATTTACAATTTTATATCACAAAATTATCCGTAGAAAACGGACCTCAATATGCGTTATTTTTAACAGTCGCATTAGTAATTTCAACCTTTTTATTCAAAAACATATTCAACTATTTTGCATCACAACATTTAACAAAAGTAAAAAACGGCGTACTTCGTGATTTACGTGAAAAAATGTTCGACAAAATTATTTCATTACCTATCTCCTACTACTCTGAAAAAAGAAAAGGGGATGTAATGGCTCGTATGCTTGGTGATGTTAATGAAGTTCAAAATTCGTTTTTCATGGTTTTGGAACTTATAGTAAAAGAGCCTTTAACGATTGTTTTTGCTATTATAGCCATGATGCGAATAAGTTTAGAATTAACACTTTTTGTTTTTATTTTTATTCCAATTTCAGGTTTTATCATTTCTAAAATTGGTAAAAGTTTAAAATCAAAATCTCAAAACGCTCAAAAGGAAAATGGTTTTTTAATTTCAGTGGTAGAAGAAAGTTTAAGCGGACTAAAAGTCGTTAAAAGTTATAATGCTGAAAGTTATTTTAAAACCATCTTCAATAATTCAATAGATCGATTACTTCGTTTAAACAATAGCATCGGAAAGAAAAATAATTTAGCTTCTCCAATGAGCGAATTCATGGGAATAGTTACAATTGCCATACTTTTATGGTATGGTGGTAATTTGGTTTTAGTTGATAAAACATTAAATGGTGCTTTATTTATTGTGTATTTGGGATTAGCTTACAATATTTTAACTCCCGCAAAGTCTATCTCTAAAGCTTCTTATGCAGTAAAAAACGGATTGGCTGCTGCGGAACGTGTATTCGAAATTTTAGAAGTTGAAAATACGATTACCAACAAATCAAATGCAATTGTAAAAGAATCTTTCAACGATAAAATCAGTATTGAGAACATCAATTTCAAATATGCTGACGAAAATGTGTTGAAAAACTTTTCGCTAGAAGTACCAAAAGGAAAAACGGTGGCTTTAGTTGGACAATCGGGTTCTGGAAAAAGTACGATTGCAAATTTATTGACTCGTTTTTATGATGTGCAAGAAGGAACCGTAAAAATCGACGGAATCGATATTAAAGATATGACTTTACATTCGCTGCGTGATTTAATGGGATTGGTTACGCAGGATTCTATTTTATTTAATGACACTATTAAAAACAATATTCGTTTAGGCAAGCAAGATGCAACTGATGAAGAGATTATTGCAGCTTTGAAAATAGCTAATGCCTACGAATTTGTAAAAGATTTACCTAACGGAATTGAAACCAACATTGGTGATGCTGGTGGAAAACTTTCGGGCGGACAAAAACAACGTTTATCGATTGCGAGAGCGGTTTTGAAAAATCCACCGATTATGATTTTGGATGAAGCCACTTCGGCATTAGATACGGAAAGTGAAAAATTTGTTCAGGTTGCTTTGGAAAACATGATGCAAAATAGAACATCAATCGTAATTGCACACCGTTTATCTACCATTCAAAAAGCAGATAAAATTGTCGTAATGCAAAAAGGCGAAATCGTAGAACAAGGAACGCATGATGAATTATTGGCAATGAACGGAACGTATTCGAAGTTAGTGATGATGCAGAGTTTCGAGTAAATTAGCACGCGGATGACACTGATTCGCAAAGCGAAACGCTGATTTAAACAGATTTTTACTTTGTGCATCTTGGTGTAACAATTTTGACTTTAAATTTGTAACTGAATCTGAAAAATGTACATAAACAGCTCAAATATTGCGTTACCCGATGACAATGACACCATTGTTTGGAAATATTTGGACTTGTCTAAGTTTTTAGACATGTTATTATCGCAACAGTTGTTTATGTCGCGTTCAGATAAATTTGAAGATCAATATGAAGGCACGTTTTCGGAACCTACCTTTGAGGAAATCAAGAAAATTGCGGCAAACAATTCTAAATTTTTAGATTATTACAAATCGCATCGCGAAAAAGTGGTGATTAGTAGTTGGCACATTAATGAATACGAATCCTTTGCCATGTGGCAAATTTTTACTCAAAACACAGAAGGCTTAGCCATTCAAACAACTATTGGCAGACTAAAAGAAGCTCTACAACCTGAAAGACAAACCGAACAATTCATTGGAGCCGTCAATTATATTGACTACAAAAAAGAGTTTATTCCGTTTGATGATACGTTTTTTCCATTCTTATTCAAACGTAAAAGTTTTCAATATGAAAGAGAAATCCGCATTATTTCTG
>JBIKZB010000049.1:0-8857 GCA_044354955.1 Flavobacterium sp.
GTTTCTAAATTAAGTCCAACCAATATTACGTCATTAATGATGGGTGGTTGGTTTTTATCCACTTCAATCGGAAATAAATTAAGTGGTGTGTTAGCGAGTCTTTGGGATACGTATGATAACAAACAAGACTTTTTCTGGATTAACTTCGGATTATTACTATTTGCTACTATGTTAATGTTTATTTTATTGAAACAATTAAACAAAGTAATGCAAGAAAAAGGAATTCATTAAGATGCAAACAATAGAACAAATTCAGGATTTTAAAGGAAAATATCCAAAACAACTTTGGTATTTATTCTTTAGTGAAATGTGGGAGCGTTTCTGCTTCTACGGAATGCGCGGTATGTTAACTTTTTTCATGGTTCACGAATTGTTCATGAAAGAAGATGTGGCTAATTTACAATACGGAGCAACACAAGCCTTCGTTTATGCTTTTACATTTGTTGGGGGATTATTTGCTGATAAAATTTTAGGATATAGAAAATCCTTGTTTTGGGGTGGAATTATGATGATTGTTGGAAGTGTAATTTTAGCAATTGATCCAAAACAATTTTTCTTTTTAGGAATTGCTTTTACAGTTATTGGTACAGGTTTTTTTAAGCCTAATATTTCAACAATGGTTGGGACTTTGTATAAATCAAATGATGCTAGAAGAGATGCTGGTTTCTCATTGTTTTACTCTGGAATTAATATTGGCGCACTTTTAGGAGGTTACGCTTGTATTTATTTAGGTAAAAATTATTCATGGAATTTAGCTTTCGGTTTAGCCGGAATTGTAATGACAATTAGTTTGGTTACTTTTCTATTTACTCAAAAAAGTCTAGCTACTATAGGTCTTTCTCCTTTATTACATTTGAAAGATTCTAAAAGAAAATTATATGAATATGCTACATATATTGGAACAATAGTGGCAATTCCTTTAATTATGACAATGGTTTCTAATCCAGAATATACCGATTATTTTATGTATACCATTGGACCTATTACCTTGTTATATTTACTATATGAAATGCGAAATTTTTCTTTACAAGAAAATAAAAAATTGATTGCTGCTATGGTTTTCATTGTTTTTTCAATTTTCTTTTGGGCTTTTTTTGAACAAAGTGGAGGTTCATTGAGTTTATTTGCAGCTAATAATTTAGACAATGATTTTTTTGGCGTTAATTTAGATCCAAACGGAGTAAATAATGCTGCAAATTCTTTATTTGTTATCATATTTGCACCACTTTTAGGTCTAGTTTGGGTTTGGTTAAATTCAAGGAAAGCAGAACCTAATACGGTGGTTAAATTTGGTTTGGGTTTTTTGTTTTTAGCATTAGCTTTTTATACGTTCTATTTTACACGTTTTTTTGCAAATTTTAATGGCATGACTTCATTAGAAATGTTTACGTTGGCTTACTTCATAATAACATTTGGAGAGCTTTGTTTGTCTCCAATTGGACTTTCTATTATGACTAAACTTTCTCCTTTAAAGCTACAAGGTGTTATGATGGGGATGTGGTTTTTAGCAAGTGCTTATGGTCAATATGTTGCTGGAATTTTAGGGGCTGGTATGTCAAGTGCCAACGAAAATGCTACTAAGGCTGAAAAATTAATTACTTATACCGATGGATATCAACAATTAGCTATTTATGCATTAATTGCTGGTGTTGTTTTAATTGTAATTTCACCATTAGTTAAAAAATTAATGCAAGAAGTTAAGTAAAGGATGTTTTTTGGCATTCAATTTGATTATTTTTGTTTTATTAAATTATAAATATGAAGAAGATTTTAGCAATAGCGTTTTTAACATTGACAAGTATGTCAATGCAAGCGCAGGAAGAATTAACTTGGCATACAGATATGTCAAAAGCAACGGATATTTCAATTAAAGAAAACAAACCAATGTTTTTGTTTTTTACCGGTTCAGATTGGTGTGGTTGGTGTATTCGTTTGCAGAAAGAAGTATTCAAAACCCCAGAATTTATTAAATGGGCTAAAGAAAGTGTTGTTTTGGTTGAGTTAGATTTTCCAAGAAAAAATAATCAAACGGAGGCTGTTAAAACTCAAAATGCACAATTACAACAACAACTTCAAGTTAGAGGTTATCCTACAGTTTGGTTTGTAGAGGCTACGAAAACAGCTGATGCTAAAGTGAATTTGAATGCCTTAGGAAGTACAGGTTACGTGGCTGGTGGTCCACAAGCATGGCTAAGTGGCGCAAATCAAATCATTAAGAAAAAATAAATATTTTATTCTAGTTTATAAAATCCCTTTTCGGCTATGGCATGGAAAGGGATTTTTTCTTTTCTGCAAGCAGTTTCCCAACGCTTGATGCTGTTTTTGTAATTACTTTTATCTGCTATAATTACTTTGGGCGAAACATCTTGGATTAATCGCAATAAATTTATTTTTGGATTTTGAGTCAATACTATAATGTCAGGACGAATCGAGGTTTTATAAATTCCTAAACTATCTACCACTAAAATTCTTTTATTTTTAAACGATATGGTGTTTTCCAATGAAAAAATCTCTAGTGAATCTGAAAAGGTTCCTCTTTTATAGTGATTTAAAGTGGCGGAATGATGTTCCGGCGCATCACTAAAAGCAATCACATTTTTTTGATTTTTAATACCAATTAATGTTGCTTTTTCGTTAAAAATTACCAATTCACTTCGGTGGTTTTCATTCCATTTGACTGTAATATAACTGCATTGAAAAATTAAAATGGATAGTAAAATATATTTCACGTTTTTTGCTTTCGTATGATATAAACCATAAATTAAAGCTATAATAACCAAATACATTGAAAATGTTAGCCAACCTGAAAAAGAGATATTCGTTATAATCCCACTTTTAAATTGGGCAATCCAATGAATATAATTGTTCATGAATTGAATGCTGAATTCTAAAATATTCCCCAAGAATACTGCTATCGAAGGAAAAACATAGTTTAAAGGTAAAATCACAATTCCGACAATTAATACTAAACTGGATAGTGGAATAATGATCAAATTGGCTAATAAAAACAATAAAGGCAATTGATTAAAATAATATAAACTCAAAGGTAAAACACCTATTTGTGCCGCTAATGAAACTAAAATGGTGTCTATAAAGTAGATGCCAATTTTGTTTTCTGTAAAATAAAACTTTTTATAAAACGGTTGAAATAAAACTATGGATAAAACCGCTGCATAACTCAATTGGAAACCTACATCAAAAATTGAGTTGGGATTTACTAATAAAATAAGAAAAGCTGAAATGGCTAATGCATTATAAATCGCTTTGGGTTGGTTAAAATAGTTTCCAATGCTAATAAAACTAAATAAAGTCACTGCTCTTGTAACTGAAGCCGGTAAGCCTGTTAGAAATGCAAATAGCCATAAGTTAGCTAAAACAATAAGTAATTGAATTTCGGCCCCAAATCGGACTCTTTTTAAAGGTTTTAATAAGAAAACAATAAAGAAGTAAATAATTGAAATATGAAGTCCAGATATTGCTAAAATGTGAATTACACCCGCATTGGAATAATCGGCAATGGTTTCTTTGTCTAGTTCTAGTCGTTGCCCTAAAATTAATGCATCAATAATCGCTTTGGTTTTGGGTTCAAAATGATGAATATCAAAACTTTTACTCAGATTATTTCTTAATTTTTCAATATAAAAATCAAAGTTTTTGTGAGTTTGTATGATTTTAATTTGGTTTTCACGAGTATAAATTTGATGATAGACGTTTTGTTTCTCCAAATAGTTTGCATAATCAAATTGGTATGGATTAAAGGCTTTTGGAATGGGATAAACCGAATTTTTCAACCAAATTTCATCACCAGTGCTTATTTTTGTGGTATTGATTTTTGGAACATAAAGCAACATTTTTCCCGAAGTGACAGAATCATTAAAATGCGAAAGAGAGATGAAATATTTATTATATTTTGCATTAGGTTTTAAAGTACTAGTTACAATTGCCCGAATAGAATTGGTTTCTTCAATTGTGTTTTTTGTGTAATGATTCGCATTGTTTGTATCAGAATGCACATAAAAGCTCAGCATTCCTAATGAAAAAGCAAGTAGGTAAGTAGTGATTCCAAAACCTATATTTTGAAGTAACACTTTTTTACTTTTCCAAAACAGAAAGCAAAAAGCACCAAAGCAAAAAATAAGTAAAGTTATAAGCTTAGAAAATGTCCATTCCAAATAATATTCTGCAATAATTCCAATTGCAAAACTAATGGTAATGGTGAGTAAAGGAAACTTTAATACTTTCAACGCTTAATCTGATTATTTCCGTAAACTATTCACAATCAATTCTGCCGTTTTTTGACTAGCACCATGTCCCCCTAAATTTTGTTTCAACTCGGAGTAATTTTGTAATAAAATGGTGCGGCTTTCAGAATTTAGAATTTTTTCCAATTCGATTTTTAAATTTTTCGTATTCAATTCTTCCTGAATTAACTCTTTTACCACTTCTTTATCCATAATCAAATTGACTAATGATATGTATTTTAAAGTAATAATGCGTTTGGCAATTTGGTACGAAATGTAACTTCCTTTATAACAAACCACTTCAGGAACATTAAACAATGCAGTTTCTAAAGTTGCAGTTCCAGATGTTACTAAAGCAGCATGCGAATGACTCAATAAATCATAGGTTTTATTCGAAATAAATTTCACGTTTTCATTCGTTAAAAATGTTTTGTAAAATTCATATTCCTGACTTGGAGCGCCTGCAATAACAAATTGATAATCAGGAAAATCTTTTACTACCGATAACATAATAGAAAGCATTTTAGAAATTTCTTGCTTTCTACTTCCTGGTAACAATGAAACGATAGGCTTGTCTGATAAATTATTTTCTTTTCTAAATTGTTCGTCTGAAATTTCAGTTCGGTTCGCTATGGCATCAATTAACGGATGTCCAACAAAATGTACAGGGAAATTATGTTTTTTCTCGTAAAAATCTTTCTCAAATGGAAGAATCACGTACATATAATCTACATCGCGCTTAATTGCCTTAATGCGATTTTCTTTCCAAGCCCAAATTTGAGGCGAAATGTAATAATGTGTTGGGATATTTCGCTCTTTTGCCCAAGTAGCAATGCGCATGTTAAAACCAGGATAATCTATAAAAATAATAGCATCCGGTTGAAATTTTTCAATATCTTTTTTGCAAATTTTGATGTTATTCAAAATCGTTTTTAGGTTCAAAATAACTTCAATAAACCCCATAAACGCTAATTCACGATAGTGTTTCACTAACGTTCCACCAACATTTTGCATTAAATCGCCACCCCAAAAACGAATTTCAGCTGTTGGATCTTTTGCAATCAACGCTTTCATTAAGTTGGAACCATGTAAATCGCCAGAAGCTTCTCCTGCAATGATGTAATATTTCATATGTTTAAATCATGTTTTTTATTGGTAACATAGGTTATCACCTTTCAATTATGTTTTTTTGCTTACGCAAAATAGTTATTAAGTGGTGATTTCATTATGTTTTTCTTTATAAATCCCAAGCATTCAATTGCTGAATGGCATGATGCGCAGTTAAATCAAATTGTACTGGAACAATAGAAATATAGCCGTTTTCTAACGCCCATTCATCGGTATCCGATCCTTTGTCTTGATTAACAAATTTCCCTGTTAGCCAGTAATATTCTTTCCCTTGTGGATTGGTTCGTTTGTCAAATTCTTCTTGCCACATAGCTTTTGCTTGGCGACAAATTTTAATGCCTTTGATATCTTCTTTACTTAATTTGGGAAAATTTACGTTTAGTATCACGCCCTCAGGTAATCCTTTTTCTAAAACACCTTGCGCAATTTGCTTTACATGACTTTTTATAGGTTCAAAATTAGCATCCCAACTATAATCTAATAACGAAAATCCGATAGCGGGAATTCCTTCGATTCCAGCTTCCACAGCAGCGCTCATTGTTCCTGAATAAATTACATTAATGGAAGAATTTGAACCATGATTAATGCCCGATACACATAAATCGGGTTTTCTATTTAAAATTTCATTAACGGCAATTTTTACACAATCTACTGGGGTGCCACTGCAACTGTATTCTTGTGAAAGATCTTTGTCTAGTGTTACTTTTTCTAATTTTAGGGTATTGTTTATGGTAATAGCATGACCCATTGCGCTTTGTGGGCTATCTGGAGCAACTACAACTACATTTCCAAGTTCTTTCATTACTTCAATTAAAGTTCGAATTCCAGGAGCAACAATGCCGTCATCGTTTGTTACCAGTATTAGAGGTCTTGCCATTTTTACATTTTTTGCTAAATTAAATAATTTATGCCGAATCCTTTTTTTTGAATCCTTTTTTTTATTGGTTTAACAAAAAATTATAGTAATTTGCACACTTGTGGCATGATTTTTTGTGTAATTTAGTTGAAAATTTTTCAATGAAACGAATAGTTGAATTTATGAAAAGAAATTATAAGGTTATATTGTTGGTAACTGCTTTATCTGCAATACTGTGGAGTTTTATCCCAAGTGAGAAAAAAGAAGATCCTGAAAAAGATAAACTTTTATTGGAGTTGTTGGCCTTTGTTTTAGAAAAAGGGCATTATAGTCCTGTGGAGTTAAATGATGATTTTTCTAAAAAAGTATATAAAAAATATTTAGATAATCTTGATCCTACAAGACGCTTTTTTCTACAAAGCGATATGAATGAGTTCAGTAAATATGAAACTTCTATCGATGATATGATTAAGAATAAAGACATTTCATTTTTTAATTTAACAAATGAACGTTTGTTACAAAGAATGAAAGAGTCAAGAGCTATTTATGAAGAAGTTTTAAGTAAACCATTCGATTTTACCTTGCAAGAAACCATCAATGTTGATTATGACAAACTGCCTTACAGTAAAAATAAGACAGAGTTGATGGACAGATGGAGAAAACAATTAAAATTATCTGCTCTTTCTACCATTTCAGATAAACAAAAGCTAGAAGAAGATAAAAAGAAAGACGATGCTAAATATCAAGTAAAAAGTTTTGATGTAATTGAAAAAGAGGTTAGAGAAAATTCTTTAAAATCTTTAAACGAATATTTTGACTTTATTGAAAAGGAATTAAATAGAGATGATTGGTATGCCATTTTCTTAAATTCTATTGTAGAGCGATATGATCCACATACGTTTTATTTTTCACCTGAAGATAAAGAAAAATTTGATGTAAGTATGAGTGGAACCTTTCAAGGAATTGGTGCTCGTTTACAAAAAAAAGAAAGTGGAGTTGAAATTTCTGAATTAATTTCTGGTGGTCCAGCTTGGCGTGGGAAAGAGTTAGAAGCGGGTGATTTAATTTTAAAAGTTGCTCAAGGAAAAGAAGAACCTCTTGATATTGCTGGAATGCGTTTAGACGACGTTGTGAAGAAAATTAAAGGACCTAAAGGAACGGAAGTTCGCTTAACCGTTAAAAAAGTTGATGGGACTATTAAGGTAATTTCAATTATTAGAGACGAAGTCGAAACAGAAGAAACTTTTGCTAAATCAAGTATTGTTGAGAAAGATGGTAAAAAATACGGGATTATTTATTTGCCAAAATTTTATATTAGTTTTGAAAACAAACTCAATCGTGATGCCTTTAAGGATGTTGCTTTAGAAATCGAAAAACTGAAAGCCCAAAATATTGATGGTCTTATTATGGACTTGAGAGACAATGGAGGAGGTTCTTTAGAAACGGTAGTTAAAATGGTTGGATTATTTATTCCTGAAGGGCCAGTTGTACAAGTTAAAGCACCTGGCAGAAGTCCAGAAATTTTACCAGACCCTGATAAAAAAGTACAATATGATGGACCATTAGTAGTAATGATTAATAATTTTTCAGCTTCAGCTTCTGAGATTTTTGCAGCAGCTATTCAAGATTATAAACGAGGTATTGTGGTTGGAAGTAGTCATTCTTATGGTAAAGGAACAGTTCAAAATGTTATCGATTTAAATCAATTTATTAGAGGTAATTCTTTTGGTGATTTAGGAGCTTTAAAAACTACAATTCAAAAGTTTTATAGAATTAATGGTGGTTCAACCCAAAGAGAAGGAGTTAAAAGTGATATCGTTTTTCCTGATCGATTTGCTTATTTAGATATGGGCGAACGTGATGAGGAAAGTGCTTTACCTTGGGATAAGATAGCACCAGCAAAATATGAGCCTTTACAAATTAATTATGATAATGTTATAGCTAATAGCAAGAAAAGAATTGCTGCTAATCCAACATTTAATTTAATTGACGAAAATGCAAAATGGATTTTTGAACGTAAAGACGAGAATGTTTTTAGTTTAAATTTAAATGATTTTAATAACGAAATCAATGCTACCGATGCTAAAATTAAAAAGTTTAAAGCAATTTCGGATTACAATAATAAGTTTCAATTTGTTTCATTGCCAGATGAAGTGGCTTTGTTTGAAAAAGATACTTTATTAAAGCAAAAAAGAGAGCGTTGGCATGAAGAAATGCAGAAAGATATTTATATCGAGGAAACTTTAAATGTTATTTCAGATATAAAAATACTCACAAAAGGAAAAAGTTTTACTCAAAAATTGAGCATGAATTAATTTATAAAGTCCCTTTAATTAGGGACTTTTTAGTTTTTGAATTATAACAAGGTAGTATGATTAAATTTAGTTTGTTTCTTTTAGTGTTAATCCTTTCTTCTTGTAAAGAGAATAATCAGTTAGTAAATGAAGCGGATGATTTTACATCAAATGAAGCTAATGTAGCAACTGAATTTGATTTTTTACCAACTTCTACTACAAATGCTGTTTACCACCGCTCTGCTTATGTTTTTTCTTATTCTGAAGCACATGAGCAAAGTGAGTGGGTTGCTTATTATTTAGATGTTGATGATATAAATTCAACCCACTTTGATAGA
>JBIKZB010000050.1:0-8831 GCA_044354955.1 Flavobacterium sp.
TGCTGTAACGTTTATTGATTGTAATTTTATCGAATGTAATTTTAGAGGTACAAAAATCAACCATGTCTCGTTACGTGATGTTTGGTTTACAAAATGTGACTTTACCTCTGTTAACTTTGCGATGACTGATCAAATTTTATATGAATTTCACTTTAAAGACAGCATGCTTGACTATGCGCAGTTTTATAGTTTAAAACTAAAAAAAATGCAGTTCATAAATTGCAGCATGATTGCAGTTGACTTTATGGAAAGTGACCTTACGGAAGCTTTATTTGACAACTGCAATTTACGACATGCTGTTTTTATAGGAACAACAGCTAATAAAACTGATTTTTCTACAAGTTATGATTTCATTATTGACCCTGAAAAAAACAAATTGAAACGAGCAATTTTTTCTACAGAAAATTTATCTGGTCTGCTTAAAAAATATGATTTAGTAATAAAATAAATTTAAAATTTTAACTGATACACATCGTCTAAATCTTTATCGCAACTAAAATTTACTCCTAAATCTGTCACATAGCCAGAATTTAAACCATAAACCCAACCGTGGATGGATAATTCTTGTCCGTTTTTCCAAGCATTTTGTACTATGGATGTTTTGGCTAAATCTAAAACTTGTTCTTTTACATTGACTTCAACAAACTTATTGAATCGTTCTTTTTCATCTGTAATGGCATCTAACTCATTTTGATGAAAACGATATACATCTTTAATGTGGCGAATCCAATTATCAATAATTCCAATAGAACTATTTCCCATTGCTGCTTTCACACCACCACATCCATAATGTCCACAAACAATAACGTGTTTCACTTTTAATGCATTTACAGCATAATCCAAAACGCTTAACATGTTCATGTCGGAGTGAATTACCATATTCGCAATATTTCTATGTACGAAAACTTCTCCAGGCTCTGCTCCAATAATTTCATTCGCCGGAACTCTACTATCTGAACAACCAATCCATAATAAAGGTGGCTGTTGTCCTTCTGCTAAATTGTTGAAAAACTCAGGGCTAATTGCTAATTTTTTCTCAACCCATTGCTTATTATTTTCTAATATTTTTTTATAAAAATCGCTCATTTTTGTATTGTTTAAAATAATTATTTATTCTTTTCTTCTTTAATATTTACATGCTTAAATTCAACATTATCTATGTTATAATGGTCTTTAAAACCTTTCAATGTCAATTTAATTTTCTTGTCTTCGGCTTTAACATTTCTAAAATCTTTAATCAATTCTACCACATCAAAATCAATATAATTTGTACTTGAGGCATCAATAATTAATTCCGAACCTTCTGGAATACTTCCTAAAGTACTTTTAATTGCTGCTTTATTCAAAAACGAAACTTCTTGAGCTAATTTTATTGTAATTACATCTCCATTCTGGGATGATTCTTTCTTAAATGAATAAGCAATTTTTAAATTTTGATATAAGATAAATACTATACTTACTGCTAATCCAATTGCTACTCCTTTCAATAAGTCGATAAGAACGACAGCGATAACAGTTATTACAAATGGGATGAATTGAGAATAACCATTTTTCCATAAATGAATAAACACACTTGGTTTTGCTAATTTATAGCCCACCATTAATAAAACAGCAGCTAAAGCAGCTAATGGAATTTTATTTAATATAAATGGTATTGATAATGCAAAAAGAATCAATAAAAAACCATGAAAAACCGTTGCTAGCTTAGTTCTACCGCCTGAATTAATATTAGCAGAGGAACGAACAACAACTGATGTCATTGGCAAACCACCTAAAAATCCACTTAAAATATTACCAATTCCTTGCGCTTTTAATTCGCGATTAGTGTTTGTAAATCGTTTATACGGATCGAGTTTATCGGTTGCCTCAACACACAATAAGGTTTCAATGGATGCAATAACTGCGATAGTAACAGCAACAATCCAAACTTTTTCATTGGTTAAAGAAGTGAAATTTGGCAAAGCAAAACCGTTTCTAATTTCTGTAAACGAAGGCAAACTTACTAAGTGATTTTGAGTTATAATAGCTAAACTTGAACCTGATTGAATAAAGAATTCATTCAAAAATATACTTACTACCACAACAACTAAAGCTCCGGGAACCACTTTTATTTTCTTTAAATAAGGAACTTTTTCCCAAATAATTAAAATAGCCAATGATAATAGCGCTATAATTAATGCTCCAGTATGAATATAATTTATTGACTCTATTAAAGTATCAAAAGTGGTATGACCCGATTTTTCGATAAAGAAAAAATCACCTTCATTATCTATATCATGTCCAAAGGCGTGGGGAATTTGTTTTAAAATTATAATTATACCAATAGCAGCCAACATACCTTCAATGACGCTTGTTGGGAAATAATTGGAAAAACTACCTGCTTTCAAAAAGCCAAATACAATTTGAATTACACCCGCTAAAATTACTGCAACAAGAAAAATATCAAAACCACCTAAATCTGAAATGGCTGTTAAAACTATAGCTGTTAAACCTGCTGCAGGTCCTGTAACACTTAATGCTGAGTTGCTTAAAAACCCAACTACAACACCTCCTATTACACCCGAAATTATACCTGAGAACAATGGAGCTCCCGAGGCTAACGCAATACCTAAACACAAAGGTAAAGCGACTAAAAAAACTACTAAACCAGCTGCAAGATCACCTCTTACATTGGAAAAAAAAGAATGAGTATTCATGAATTTTAATTATTAATACATTAATAATAAACTCTAAAAATGAGTTCAAAAAAAAGAAAATGTATTAGATAAAATTCGGAGGGGGAGAAAAAATTTGATGCGCTAAATTATCGAAACTTAAATGAGTAGCAAATACGTAGCTAGATTCTGTTAAGCCTTTAATTGCAATTTTAAAAATTGAAAAATAATTGGTCTGTATTGACTCAATATCACTGTAAGACGTGAAATTTTCTTCCTCTTCACACATGCTGTAAAAATAGGAAGTATCTGCTTCATTATCAATTACTCCTAAAACCGTAGGCGTAACTAAAAATGCTAGAAATGAAAATAAAAAAATAACAGATAAAAATTTCATATAACAAATATAAAAATATTTTATCTATTATTTCAATAAATTCTATTAATAAAAAAACTACCTAAAAGTAGAATTAAAAAATTATATTAAATTTCTTCTTCCATCCAAGCTTTCAACATCCAATTTGTTTTTTCTTGTTCTGCAATAAAATCACTCATCATTGAATTTGTTCCTTCGTCGTTAATTTCAGCTGCTTTATTCAAAATTACTCTTTCTATTTGCAGCAAAATACTTAATGATTCTAAAATCAACTGAATCGCTTCAACATCGTTAGAAATATTTTTTCCTATTTGTAATTTACTATGTTCTATATAATCTGAAAAAGTGTGCAAAGGCGTTCCTCCTAATGTTAAAACACGTTCGGCAATTAAATCAATTTTAATTTGACTGTCGTTGTACAACTCTTCAAACTTTAAGTGTAAATCAAAAAAACGTTTACCACGAATATTCCAATGCAAACCTCTTAAATTTTGGTAATACATTTGAAAATTGGATAACAAACCATTTAGTTCAATAACTAATTCTTCTGATTCTTTTACGGGTAATCCTAAACTATTGTATTTCATAATTTCTTTATTTACTCAAATTTACAAATTTTAACCCCTTTGTTGTATAAATTTAATTGATAGTTTTTATATTTGCATAATAAATATCAATACTATGACCATTACTCAACTATACTATGTTTTAGCTGTTGCGGAATATAAAAACTTTACACTTGCTGCAGAAAAATGCTTTGTAACTCAGCCTACCTTAAGTATGCAAATTCAAAAATTAGAAGATGAATTATCCATATTAATATTTGATCGAAGCAAGAAACCTATTCTATTAACCGAAGTGGGTGAAAAAATTGTAAACCAAGCAAAGAATATTGTAAACGAAGCTGGAAGAATCAAAGACATTGTAGATCAGCAAAAAGGCTATATTGGTGGGGAGTTTAAAGTTGGAATAATTCCTACGGTGATGCCTACATTGTTACCAATGTTTTTAAATAATTTCATTAAGAAATATCCAAAAGTTAATTTAATTATAGAAGAACAAACAACAGAAGAAATCATCAAAAGATTAAAAAATGGTCATTTAGATTGTGCCATTGCTGCAACTCCTTTAGAAGAAGAAAACCTAAAAGAAATTGTATTGTATTATGAACCTTTTGTTGCCTATGTTCCAGAAGGTCATTCTGCTATTAATAAAAAAGAAATTGATATTACAGATTTAGATTTAGATAAAATATTACTACTTCAAGATGGGCACTGTTTTAGAAATGGAATTTTGAATTTATGTAAAAACAATAAATACTTTGCCGATAGTCATTTTCAATTGGAAAGTGGAAGTTTTGAAACACTTATTAAATTAGCAGATGAAGGTCTTGGAACAACCTTACTTCCCTATCTGCATACGTTAGATTTGAATGAGAAAAACAAAGAAAAACTAAAACATTTTAAAGATCCTAAACCTGCAAGAGAAGTAAGTCTAATTTATCCTAAAAATGAATTAAAAATACATATTATTAACGCACTTCGTGATGTAATTTCTGGAGTTGTTAGAGGCGCAATTGCTTTTAGCGATGTAGAAATTATAAGTCCAAAATCTAAATAAAACAAAAAAAGTCCCGATAAAATCGGGACTTACTATTTTTAGTTGATATAAATTAAACATTGCCTTAATTCTGGCTTTTCAACAGTAAACTGCAAAAGCCATTCTCTCAATTGATCTATCTCATAAGGAAGCAATGTTCGCATTGCTTTTTCTAATTCTTTACAAAACAGTTTCGCATCAAAACTCACTCTTTCCAAAATCGACTTGGTGTAGGAAAACATTGCTCTGGGCATACACATTAAAGATAAAAGGTTAAACTTGGGACTAGAACTTGTAGTAAAGATAAATAAAAAAACTTTACGAAAACGATATAGTTGATAAAAAAAATGCTAATTTTTTATTAAATTATTACTTTACAATAAAAATCATACATTTTTTGTTGCACGTAACATTTCGCGTTTTCCAGGTGCTCCAGGTAGTTTTTCAATTGAAAATCCAACGCTTAGCATTGCATTTTTTATTGTAGAACGGCAAGCATAAGTTACTAAAGTTCCCTTAGGTAAAAGTGCATCGTACATTTTTTTAAAAATCTCTTCACTCCACAATTCGGGTTGTAATGGAAATCCGAATGCATCAAAGTAAATTAAGTCATATTTATTTTTATCTTCAATATCTTGAAAAAACTGTTGTCTTTTGGTTAAATGAAAGTTATTTGAAATGAATTGATTTTGTTCCCAGTTACAAGAATGCATTGTACTAAAAACTTCCTTATATTGTGTAGCCTGCAATTCAGAAACATAATTCATTTGCGCAATTTCTTCCTGAGAAATGGGATAAGCTTCTACTCCAACGTAATTAACTTTTTCTTTATTTACAGTTTCTAAAAAAGTGATGAATGCATTCAAACCCGTTCCGAAACCAATTTCCAAAATAGAAATAGAATCCTGATTTTGAAATAAATCCAATCCGTTTTTAATAAAAACATGTTTCGCTTCCTGAATAGCACCGTGAGTTGAATGATAATTCTCATCCCATTCCGGAATTCGGATAGTGGTAGAACCGTCGTCGGTGATAATAATTTCTCTTTTCATAAATGTAATTATAGAAAAAAAGGTTTAAGAAACCTCAAACCTTTTTTTATTTTATCTTAAAAATATTTTCTTTTGAATCTTGGCATTAAAAACACAACGATTAAAAATATATAAAAAAACAATGTGAAAATATTAAAAGAATAATACCATATGTTGTTAGTTTTTAAATGCAATGAATGTTTTATTGAATCCAAAAAGAAAAATGGATTTATTGGCCAAGCTTCAGAGGCACCAATATTAAAATTTATTAAAATTGCGATTAAAGCAGATATTAAGAAAAATAATCCAAAACCCCAAGTAAACTTATTTTTAAAGCTAATAAATAGAATTAAAACTAAGATTACTAAAACTGAACTTCTGTTTATTGGAATTTCATACAATTGCCAAGAGAGCAATTTTAAAACCAATATTATGGAAAGTAATCCAGAAAAAATTTTAGTTATCATATTATCGAACAGAATAATTACTCAATATACAACTTCTTAATTTTCGGAATAGGTCCACCACATTTTACTTCATGGCATTTGATACAAGCATCAATTCCGTTATTAAAATGCTCTTTGGCATTTTTTGGATCTTGATAAATCAATTCCTGAGCTTTGATAAATTTAGCGGCTTGTTCATCAAAAAAAGCATCTTTATCAGTTTCATCAGTCATAACAGCTTTATGAATTTTGATAAAATGTTGCGGAAATTTACCAATGGTATCTCCTTTAATGATGCGTTCTTTTAATCGTTCGTTATCCACATACATTTGTTCCATAAGCGCTGCCATTTCTGACATTTCGTACATTTCAAATCCGTCTTTATTATTTGAGATGGAATCTTTTTTTGAAACTTCAATACCCAAAACTTCTATAGAATCACCATTTTTTAAGTTTTCACAAGAAAAAATAAAAAAAGACAATACAAAAATTAAAAATAAATTCTTCATTATTTAGCAATTAAAACACCATTCGCCATAAACGAATAAGTTACTTTTGGCTCCACAATACTGTCAATTGCTGCTTGCGATTTTCCAGCGTCTTTTGCATAATGCTTTAAAACATCAACACTTTCAACGCTAACAAACGCTTTTCCATTTACAATAACCTCTTTGTCTTGCGCATTTTTGGGAACGAAAAAACCGTAATCTTTAAATTTTACAAAAGCTTCTTTCTCATCCGCTAAATCTAATGTCATCCAACAACCTTTCTTTTGGCAAACTTCGTTGATACCTGATTTGAATTTTACTTCTAAAGTATCACCTTCTTTTAAAGATTTGAATTTTTCCATCATTTCAGCATTCGATAAAGCGCCTTCAGCTGAAATTGAATCTCCAAATACAGCATAATCTACTTTAGCAACTTCTGGTGTAGTTCCTTTTTTTTGTTCACAGCTCACAAAAGCAACTGTTAATAGAGAAAGAGTAAGTATTTTTTTCATCTTAATTGAATATTATTTATACAAAATTAACTATATTTTTTTTACTTTTACTTCGCATCAAAAAAAAGTTATTTTTAAACATAAATATTGAATTTGAATTCATAAATAACAATTCATTATTTATTCTAATTTTAGTTGAATTTGAAGTAATTTAAAGTTTTTATTAAGAATTAATTTCGGTAGTTGTTGATAATTATTTTTAAATAAGTAAAAATAAAACTTCTTTTTTTTATTAAATTTGCAACGAAAATCAAAAAATCGTCTTTTTTTTTGACGATTATATAAAACTATAAATTATAACAGTTTACCTCTAATGGAATTAAAAACTTTAAACGAAATTGATATTATTTCGGCTCCACATTCAAAAATCAACGAGGTTGATTTTGAAAACTTAAACTTTGGAAATGTATTTACAGATCACATGTTGGTATGTGATTATGTAAATGGAGCATGGGAAAAACCTGTTATAGAACCTTATGCCCCTTTTTTACTAGACCCATCTGCTAAAGTATTTCATTACGGACAAGCTATTTTTGAAGGCATGAAAGCCTACAAAGACGAACAAGATGATGTTTGGTTATTTAGACCTGATGAAAACTTTCACCGTTTTAATAAAAGTGCAACTAGAATGGCAATGCCAGAAGTTCCAGAAGACATTTTCTTAGGAGGTTTACACCGTTTATTAGAAATTGAAAAAGAATGGGTTAAAAAAGGAAAAGGAAACACTTTGTATATTCGTCCTTTTATGATAGCAACTGGGCATGGAGTAATTGCTGCTCCATCGCAAGATTATCGTTTTATGATTATTTTATCACCTGCTCGTGCATATTATTCTGGAGAAGTAAAAGTACTTATTGCAGAACATTTTAGTAGAGCGGCTAACGGAGGAATTGGCGCTGCAAAAGCGGCTGGAAATTATTCAGCACAATTTTATCCAACAAAATTAGCAAACGAACAAGGTTTCCAACAAGTTATTTGGACAGACGACGCTACTCATACAAAATTAGAAGAAGCAGGCACAATGAATGTATTCTTTAGAATTAATGATACTTTATATACTGCTCCAACAAGTGAAAGAATCTTAGATGGTGTAACTCGTAAAAGTGTTATCGAATTAGCAAAAAGAGAAAACATTAAAGTAGAAGTACGTTCGGTTTTAGTTGACGAATTAGTAGCTGCTGCAAAAGATGGTTCCCTAAAAGAAATTTTTGGAGCTGGAACCGCTGCTGTTATTAATCCAATTGTAGGTTTTTCTTATTTAGGCGAATATTATGAATTACCAAAATTAGAAAATGCGGTTGCCTTAGAAATCAAAGAAAAACTAACTAACATTCAACACAAATTAGCAGAAGACACTTTTGGTTGGACTGTTAAGATATAGTGTTCAGTCTTCAAAATTAAAAAACATATAAGTAAAAAGGCGATTTCAAAATTGAAATCGCCTTTTTTTATTTTAAAATCTCCTCAAAATTTGGCTTGAAGTAATTTGGACCTTTCATTACTTTTCCATCTTCTCTGTAAATTGGTTTTCCATCTTCCCCTAATTTACTCATATTAGAACGTTGAATTTCATCAAAAACTTCTTCTATTTTATGTTGCAATCCATGTTCTAAAATTGTTCCGCACAAAATATAAAGCATATCTCCTAAAGCATCAGCAACTTCAACTAAATCATTGTTTTGAACTGCTTCTAAATACTCTTCATTTTCCTCTTTCATTAAATTA
>JBIKZB010000052.1:0-8796 GCA_044354955.1 Flavobacterium sp.
ATATTCGAAAACTAACTCCGTATAACGATTTTCATACGAAACACTTTTCTCGTTTCTGTACGATTTTAATTGCCATTCTAAATCTAAAGGTTTAGAAGTATTCACAACTTTTTCTAATCCTTGCGAACGAATAGCAAAATCTAACATGTATTCGTTAGGTTTTAAGACATAACGATATTCTAAAAACTGGTCTGGACCTGCTTTTAATTGCAACGTTAAGACTTGATTTTTACCTTCAGTAGTTAACTTAGGTTCAAAATACATGTCTTTTGTATGCAATGTTCTGTTATCAGCTGTATTTAAAGCAATGTCTAATGAAGCGTTTTTATCTTTAATGATTTGAACCGCTTTTTTCGAATTTTTCTCAAATTGATCAAATCCTAAAACAGTAGCATAAACGATATATCCACCTTTATTAGAAATTTTAAGCGATAAAACTTCATTTTTGATTTCTGTAACAGCATCTGTAGCTGATGGAAGTGTGGCAGAATATCCAAACGAACCTAATTGTGCTTGCGCAGCTGCATTTTTAGTAGAATCTGCTACTGGCGCTTTAGCAACCGTTGAAGTTACCGTTTTAACTTCTTTAGCTTGTTTGTCTAATTGCTCTTTTTTCTCTTTTTCCTTTTGTTCTTCTGGTGTTGGAGCATTGGAATATAACATCCAAATTAAAATTCCAGAAATCAATACAAATCCGATAATCGAATTAAGGTCTAATTTTTTTTCTTCCATCTACTTATTAGTGTTCAGTGTTCTTAATTGAACAGTTTATTTATTCTTGTGTTGCACAGCTGCGGCTACAAAACTCACAAAAAGTGGGTGCGGATTTGCGACAGTACTTTTATATTCAGGATGGTATTGAACGCCGATAAAGAAAGGATGTGTAGGAATTTCAACAATTTCTACCAACTTCGTATCTGGATTTACTCCCGAAGCTACTAATCCTGCTTTTTCTAATTCGTTTAAATACGCACCATTGAATTCGTAACGGTGACGGTGGCGCTCCATAATCTCCGTTTTACCATAGATTTTTTGTGCCAACGTATTTTCTTTGATACTACATTTCCATGCACCTAAACGCATAGTTCCTCCTTTGTTTTCAATATTTTTTTGCTCTTCCATTAAATTAATAACGGGATGAGTTGTATTTTCATTCATTTCGGTTGAATTCGCATCCGTATAACCTAAAACATTACGCGAATATTCAATGACCGCCATTTGCATTCCCAAACAAATTCCGAAAAACGGAATATTATTTTCTCTTGCATAACGAACCGTATCGATTTTACCTTCAATTCCACGACCGCCAAAACCTGGTGCAACAAGTATACCATCTAAATCTTTCAACTGACTTTCTGCCGAATTGGCATCTAAATACTCTGAATGAATAGAAATAACATTCACTTTTGTCTCGTTTGCTGCTCCTGCATGAATAAACGCTTCTAAAATTGATTTGTACGAATCTTGTAATTCTACATATTTTCCAACCAAACCAATGTTTACTTCGTGCTTCGGATTTTTCAATCTAAATAAGAACTCGTTCCAGTTGTTTAAATCGGGTGTATTTTTTTCTGGTAAATCTAATTTTTTTAACGCTACTCTATCCAATCCTTCTTCCAACATTAAATTGGGAACTTCATAAATAGTGGAAGCATCAATCGATTGAATTACAGCTTCTTTTTTCACATTACAAAACAACGCTAATTTTTGACGTAAATCTTGCGAAATTTCATGTTCCGTTCTACACACTAAAATATCAGCTTTGATTCCGCTTTCCATTAAAGTTTTTACCGAATGTTGTGTTGGTTTCGTTTTTAATTCTCCTGCAGCAGCCAAATAAGGCACTAACGTTAAATGAATTACGATTCCATTATTTTCACCTAATTCCCAAATCAATTGACGCACTGACTCGATGTAAGGTAATGATTCAATATCTCCAACAGTTCCACCAATCTCAGTAATTACAATATCAAAATCACCCGATTTTCCAAGTAACTGCATGCGTTCCTTGATTTCGTTTGTGATATGAGGTACTACCTGAACCGTTTTTCCTAAAAATTCTCCTCTACGCTCTTTTTCAATAACTGAAAGATACACTCTTCCTGTAGTTACGTTGTTCGCTTGAGAAGTAGGAACGTTTAAAAAACGCTCGTAGTGACCTAAATCTAAATCCGTTTCTGCTCCATCGTCAGTTACATAACATTCTCCGTGTTCGTAAGGATTTAATGTTCCTGGATCCACGTTAATGTATGGATCAAACTTTTGAATGGTCGTTCGGTATCCTCTGGCTTGCAATAATTTAGCTAACGAAGCAGCGATGATTCCTTTCCCTAAAGAAGAAGTCACACCTCCGGTAACAAAAATGTACTTAGTTTGGTTCATTGTATTGTTGTTGTGTTGTTGTTGTGTTGTTGTTGCGATAAAAATCTTTTATCTATAATAAAATCGTGCAAAGATAACACTAATTAGTCAATGTGCCAATTAGTCGATGTATCAATTTTGTAATTAAATTGTAAACAATTTATTTTTGTTTTGGAAAGTTTCTGCGGATGTTTCGAACGAGTTCTTCTAAGCCGTTTAGCTTGAGTTCGTGTACCAATTTTAATTGTTCGCCCAATTGTCCTTTTGGAAAACCTTTATTGGCATACCAAACCACATAATACTCCGGAAGTTCTATTAAGTAATAGCCTTCGTATTTGCCAAACGGCATTTTAGCATGTGCGAGTTTTACTAGAAGTTCTTGGTTGGTCATTTTTTTAGAGGATAGAAGAAAGATAAAAGAAGAAAGACTTTTTAAAACTGTCTATATTATTTTCTCTTTCATCCTTGTTCTTTTATCTAATACTTCCAATTAAAAACAATCTCTTTCTTAATATCAGGATGTAAACTATAAAAAACTGGGCAAGTCATTGCGGTTCTTTCTATGATGGTTTTTGTTTTTTTGTCGGGATTGATAGAGAAATAGAAAGTTACGTGAATTTCTGTAATTCTTCTTGGTTCGGTTCCCATGATTTTGGTTACTTCTGCAGTGGAACCTGAAAAATCTACATCTAAATCGCGTGCTTTGATTCCCATAACGGTGAACATGCAACTTGCTAATCCGTTGGCAACAGTGTCGGTTGGAGAAAAAGCTTCTCCTTTTCCGTTGTTATCTAGCGGTGCATCCGAAATAATTTCCGAACCTGATTGCAAATGTATAGAAGAGGTGCGTAAATCACCTAAATAAGTCACTTTTGAAGTTGCCATTATTGTGCTTGTTTAATCGTTAAATCGCTGTCGTAGTACAATAAATACGTCGCGTTATTTGAAATTAATCCGTTACTAGAATTGTAATCAAATGCGTTTTCAATGTATTCAGTTTTGGTAGTTGCTGCTGATTTTACAAATCCTTCTGGTTGGCAAATACGCAACATGGCATCAAACGTAACATCAAAACCTTTTTTAGCGGCAGCATTTGGATAAATATTGTTAATTTTCTTGAATTGTTTTTCAAATATTTTTTCTTCAGGTGTTTCGGCTATTTTAGTTGCTGATGGAAATAACAATTTTAAATCCGTTAAATTCTTCATTGGAATTTCCTCAAAGTTCAACGCATCATACAATTCGAATACTGCCAATTGAATGTCGTATTCTTTTTGCAATCCTTTTAAAATATTGGTAATACTTATAATAGTACTTGCTTTTTCGATTTCCATCAAAACAAAATTCTTTTGACCTTTGACCAATTGTGTTTTTAAAAGCGCCACATCTAAAGCCCCTTTATCATTAAACAAAGCATGCTTAACTTCTGGATGATTTGCTATTATAAAATCTTTTGAAGTTGTTTTCTTAGCACTAATAATGGCTACTACATTTCCGTTTTTCGATTTGAAATAATCAAACATCGAAGCACGTAAACGATCTTCTGCTGGAACGGTGTAATATAAATTTGGTAACGGTAACCCTCGCTCTTTAGAAAGTGGCGAAATTACTGGTGTATTATATTTTGTTAACAATTGTGCTGTTGTTTCTACTACTGAGTTTTGAAAAGGTCCTACAACCGCATCTACATTTTCGAAATCATTTTTAGAAATAATAGAAGCTACATTAGAAGAATATTTAGTACTTTCTACATCGTAAACCTTTACATTTACTGGCAATCCTAACACTTTAGCTGAATCAATCGCCATAAGTGCTCCTGCATAAAAATCCAAAGTAAGGTTTAAGAATTTATTTGTTTTTAATTGCTCTGTTTTGGTTTTAACCGAATCTGTTTCAATTTTATTGATATTAAACGGCAACAACAATACCAAGTTTTTTTGTTTCGATTTATCTACCGATGCTAACAAATTAACTTTGTTTTTAGCTACTAAAACTGAATCTTTTGCTTTTGTGATTACAGATCCATTCGACGGCACTTTTAAAATCATTCCAATTTTCAAACCATCTTGTAAATCAGGATTTAACGTGATTAATTCACCTTGTGCAATATCAAACTTTTTAGATAAACTATAAAGTGTTTCTTTAGGTTGCACTTCATAATCAACCAAGGTTACATTGGAAGGCTTTTTAACCTGAACTCCAGGCTTTAAAATTAAGGTTTGCCCAATATTTAAACCCGCAACAATTTGTGGATTTAATTGTTCTAATTCGGTTACCGTTAAACCATAACGTGTTGCGATTCCGTATTTTGTTTCTTTAGCTTCTACTAAGTGCGTGGTTGCGTTATTTGTTTTTGGCTTTGAAGCTAAGGCTGACATTGAATTTAAATCAGCGGCAGAAGGTTTTGAAACAAATATCTGTTGTCCAATTTTTAGTCCGTTTTGAAGTGCAGCTTTATTCCACAATTCGATATCAGAAACTGAAACGTTATATTTTTTTGCAATTCCGAAAATCGTTTCTTTTTCACCAACTACATGAGTGATTGATTTATTAACTGACCCATTTGGAATTAGCAATGTAGTATTTTCCTTAACCCCATTTTTCGCATCTGGATTTAATCGATAGATATCAAAAGGCGTAACCTCGTATTTTTTTGCGATTTGAAAAACGGTTTCTCCTTTGGCTACCAAATGTTTAATCTGAGATTGAACTGGTAACCAGAAAAGAAAAATTAAACTGAAAAGAAAAATAACTCTTTTTATCATAATCATAATTTAAAAGCAATACTAAACAAAAATTTCAATAGCAATTTGTATAGTAAAAATAGAATAAAAATAATTGCTATTGAAATTTATATGTTGAATTTGAAAACTTATTTTATTCCCATTCTATCGTTGCAGGTGGTTTTGAGCTAATATCATATACTACTCTATTCACACCTCTAACATTATTTATAATTTCATTCGAAATCTTCATTAAGAATTCATAAGGTAAATGTACCCAATCCGCTGTCATTCCGTCTGTCGATTCAACTGCGCGCAAAGCTACTACTTTTTCGTAAGTACGCTCATCACCCATTACTCCTACACTATTTACCGGCAATAAGATTGCTCCCGCTTGCCATACTTTATCGTATAATCCGTGTTCTTTTAATCCGTTAATGAAAACCGCATCTACTTCTTGCAAAATAGCTACTTTTTCTGGGGTAATATCTCCTAAAATACGAATTGCTAATCCTGGTCCTGGGAATGGATGACGTCCTAATAATTCTTCGTCAATTCCTAAACTTCTTCCTACTCTACGAACCTCATCTTTAAATAACATTCGCAAAGGCTCTACCACTTGCAATTTCATAAAATCAGGCAATCCGCCTACATTATGATGCGATTTAATCGTTGCTGAAGGTCCGCCTGTTGCTGAAACAGATTCGATAACATCGGGGTAAATTGTACCTTGACCTAACCATTTAACATCAGTTAATTGGTGTGCTTCATCATCAAAAACTTCAATGAACGCTTTTCCAATGGCTTTACGTTTTGCTTCTGGATCATCTAACCCAGCTAACGCGTCCAAAAAGCGTGCCGAAGCATCAACTCCTTTTACGTTTAAACCCATTCCTTTGTATTGGTTTAATACATTTTGGAATTCGTTTTTACGTAATAATCCGTTGTTTACGAAAATACAATATAAGTTTTCACCAATAGCTTTGTTCAATAAAACCGCTGCTACTGTTGAATCTACTCCGCCCGAAAGTCCTAAAACCACTTTATCGTTTCCGATTTTAGCTTTCATTTCGGCAACTACTTCTTCTACGAAAGCGTTTGGTGTAAAGGTTTGAGGTACTTGCGCAATTTTCACTAAGAAGTTCTCCAACATTTGTTTTCCATCTGTTGAATGATATACTTCTGGATGAAATTGAATGGCATAAGTAGTTTCTCCTTCAATTTTATATGCTGCGTTTTCTACGTCTTTTGTGCTAGCAATCTTAACTCCGTTTGTTGGCAATTGTTTGATTGAATCGGAATGACTCATCCAAACTTGGCTATTTTCAGAAACACCTTCTAAAAACACTTCGTTTTCTTTGATGTAAGAAAGATTTGCTCTTCCATATTCTCTTGTGTTTGAAGCTGCTACTTCTCCACCTGAAAAATGGGCTAAATATTGCGCTCCGTAACAAACTGCCAATAAAGGCATTTTACCTCTAATTTGAGATAAATCTGGGTGAAGTGCTTCTTCTGAACGTACTGAACATGGACTTCCGCCTAAAATTACTGCTTTATATGATGATAAATCTACTGGAATTTTATCGAATGGAAAAATCTCGCAGAAAATATTTAATTCTCTTACTCTTCGGGCAATTAATTGGGTGTATTGCGAACCGAAATCTAAAATTAATACGTTGTGTTGCATTTTATTGTTGTTGTGTGTTTTTGTTTCAGGTTTCAGGTTTCAAGTTATTTATCTGTTCGGCTTTAAACAAAAACCACTTGAAAAATATAAATTCTATTAATAAAAATATTTACTCTATGACTAAATAAATCAAGAAAAATTCTGATATTTTATATTGATTATACCATGATTTGACATCTATTTCATTTTTAGTTACTTCGCAATAGCCTAATATACCATTTTCAGAATTGTTGTTTGGCGGTGTAATCAATCCTATTTGAATCTCTTTTCCAAATTCAAAAGTTTTTTTCCATTATCTGAAATAGATACTAAATCTCTGTAATCAAAAGTACCATCTTCAAAACCTTTATCTATATTAAATATTTTTCTGTTAAAAAAACCCATAGTTGAAAATCTAAACATAATTTTTTGTTGACCTGTTGTTTGTTTAGAAAAAACAGAAAAATAAAATTCATTTTTAATTTTAGTCATTTTTTCTGTTTTTGTATCTATCAGAATAGTTTCAAATTCAAGCTTCCCTTTTTTGTATTTACGAATTACAATTTTAAAATCTTTACCAGTTAGTTTTTCATTATTAACAAAACTGTAGTCAACTTTAGTTATACCTTCAAAAGAATTGAGAAAAAACTCATTACTTCCAAAATCACCATTGTCATATTTTGAAATTATTTCATTTTTTATTCCTTGCGCATTAATTATTAATGAACAAAACAACAATTTTATAAAGATGATTTTTTTCATAAAATAAAGTTTTTAATATTCAAACGTTCCGTATTCAGAAACTATAGTTAACTTTTTACTATCAGATGCCTCTACTCTTCCTACGATTTGTGCGTCGATATTGAATGATTTTGAAATCTCGATAATATCTTGTGCTACTTCGGCAGGAACGTATACTTCCATTCTGTGACCACAATTGAATACCTGATACATTTCTTTCCAATCCGTTTTAGAATTTTCTTGAATCAGTTTAAATAATGGTGGTACTGGAAATAAATTATCTTTAATCACATGAACATTTTCTACGAAATGAAGCACTTTTGTTTGTGCACCACCACTGCAGTGAACCATTCCGTGAATTTGATTTGAATTGTATTTTGATAATATCTTTTTGATTACTGGAGCGTATGTTCTCGTTGGAGAAAGTACTAATTTTCCGGCATCAATTGGACTATTTGCTACTGAATCTGTTAATTTAGTTTGACCTGAATACACTAGTTCATTTGGAACTGATGCGTCAAAGCTTTCTGGATATTTTTCAGCCAAATATTTCGCAAAAACATCATGACGAGCTGAAGTTAAACCGTTACTTCCCATTCCGCCGTTATACTCTTTTTCATAAGTAGCTTGTCCAAAAGAAGCCAATCCTACAATTACATCACCTGCTTGAATATTCGCATTATCAATTACATCAGCACGTTTCATACGAGCTGTTACTGTTGAATCTACTATAATAGTTCGAACTAAATCACCTACATCAGCAGTTTCTCCACCTGTTGAATGAATGGTAACTCCGTGACTTTTTAAATCTGAAATTAATTCTTCCGTTCCATTAATGATGGCTGAAATAACTTCGCCAGGAATTAGATTTTTGTTTCTTCCGATAGTGGATGAAAGTAAGATATTATCGGTTGCACCGACACATAATAAATCATCGATATTCATGATTAAAGCATCTTGAGCGATTCCTTTCCAAACAGAAATATCACCCGTTTCTTTCCAATACATATAGGCTAAAGAAGACTTTGTTCCAGCTCCATCCGCATGCATAATGATGCAATATTGGTCGTCGTTGGTTAAATAATCTGGGATAATTTTACAAAATGCTTGTGGAAATAAGCCTTTGTCGATGTTTTTGATAGCTTGGTGCACATCTTCTTTAGAAGCCGAAACTCCTCGTAAATTGTAGCGTTTGCTCGTATCAGAACTCATGAATGTAGTGTGTTGTTGTTGTGGCGCAAAGATAGTTTTAAAATTTAGAATTTAGAAGTTTGAATTTAGAAATTGTTAAATTTTTATAATAAA
>JBIKZB010000287.1:0-2535 GCA_044354955.1 Flavobacterium sp.
AGCACTTTCGCGCATCAATTCTATTTCTTCAAGGGTTTTAAGTACAATCATAATACAAAATTTCGCGACAAAAATACGAATTCAAGACCAATTTCAATTTCAAGAACAACTTTAATTTTAAATGTTACTCTTTTTTACATGGAATTTCTTACTTCTATCTTCCTACTTTAAAATGAGAAATGTCATATTTTAATATTAAATTACCACATAAATTTGTACTATAAATTTCATTAGGTATGGGGAAATATGTAACTGCAGCAGAAGCTGTACAAGTAGTAAAAAGTGGTGATAGGGTATATGTTCAGGCTGCTGCGGCAACGCCAACAATATTAACAAAGGCTTTAACGGATAGAGCCTCTGAACTTAGAAATGTAGAAATTTGTCATCTTCACACAGAAGGTGATGCCCCTTATGCAAATCCTGCATTAGCGGATAGTTTTCATGTAAACTCTTTTTTTATTGGAGCAAATGTTCGTCATACACTAAAAGCAGGAAATGGTTCTTATACACCTGTTTTTTTAAGTGAATTGCCTTTATTGTTTCGTAAAAATGTTGTAAAATTAGATGTTGCTTTTATACATGTTTCACCACCCGATAGTCATGGGTATTGTTCGTTAGGAGTTTCTGTAGAGGCCTCTGTGGCTGCAATTGAAAATGCAAAAACAGTTGTCGCACAAGTTAATCCAAATATGCCAAGAACTTTTGGTGATGGAATTCTACATGTTTCTGAAATTGATTTTCTTGTAGAAGTAAATGTTCCAATTTTTGCTCACGAAGTAACACCTTTTACAGCTGAAGAAGAAAAAATAGGAACCTACGTTGCTTCATTAATTGAAGACAAAAGTACACTTCAAATGGGGATTGGTTCGATTCCGAATGCGGCTTTAAGTAAATTGACCAATCATAAAGATTTAGGATTACACACGGAGATGTTCTCTGATGGAGTAATTGATTTAATAGAAAAGGATGTTATTAATTGTAATTACAAAGGCACTTTAAGAGGAAGAGCGTTGGCGACATTTTTAATGGGTTCGAAACGTTTGTATGATTTTGTGGATGATAATCCGTTTATTGAAATGAAAGAATCTTCTATGGTAAATGATACGGCTAGAATTCGAAGAAACCCAAGAATGGTAGCTATTAATTCGGCTATTGAAGTAGATTTAACCGGTCAAGTTTGTGCAGATTCTATTGGTAGTACCATGTATTCAGGAGTAGGAGGACAAATGGATTTTATTCGCGGTGCTTCGTTAAGTGAAGGAGGAAAAGCAATTATTGCCTTGCCTTCTACTACTAAAAGAGGTGAAAGTAAAATTGTACCTTATTTAAAACAAGGTGCTGGTGTTGTTACTACAAGAGCACACGCACATTACATCATTACAGAAAATGGAATAGCCGATTTATATGGTAAAACCCTAAAACAACGTGTTTCAGAATTAGTAAGAATTGCACATCCAAATCATCAGGAAGCTGTTGAACGTGCATATCATGAAATGTCGGGTTGTCCTAAATAATAAAAAGTTGAGTTAAGAGTAAAAAGACAATCGAGAGGTTGTCTTTTTTTATTGCGACTTTTTTGTAGAAACTTAAAACAGATTAAAAAATATTCAAAAAACTAACCTTTTGATTTTTAATTTTTTAGCCAAAAAGCCGTGTTTTTGAAAATAAACCAAACTTTAACCTTTTAGCAACATTAAATAGTCTACCTTTGTAAGGAATTAAATTTTTCATAGATGAACATTTTTGTAGGAAGTCTTCCTTTCAGTGTAGAGGAAGCAGATTTAAGAGGTTATTTTGAAGAGTATGGAGCTGTTGAATCAGTTAAAATTATCTCTGACAAATTTACCGGAAGAAGTAAAGGATTTGGATTTGTTGAAATGGCTAATGATGCTGAGGCTCAAAAAGCAATCGACGAATTAAACGGTGGAACTATCGAAGGTAGAAAAATCGTGGTAAACAAATCAGAACCAAAACCAGAAGGCGAAAGAAGAAGCTTCGATCGTAATGCTGGCGGAAGTAGAGGCGGTTTCTCTAACAATAGAGACAACAACTCAAGAGGTCGTTACTAATATTTTTTGAATATAAAACGAAAAAAAACCTTCACATTGTGGAGGTTTTTTAGTTTATAATGGGTTTGCAATGGTTTTGTACAAACCAATTATCGCATTCAAATAACGGTTTTCTAAAGCAATTTCATTGAGTTGTGAACTTACCAACGAGTTTTCTCGTGAATTAATAATAAACAATGAACTTTCTCCCATTTCGAATAATCGATCTTCGGCATTTAGTAATGTGGTAAAATCTTTCACCAATTTATCATTGTAATCTTGCTGTTTTTCAAGCGAAACAATTTCTTGTTGTTGTGCTTTGAGTTTGTTTTCCAAATTTTTTCGTTCAAACTGTAAACTAAATTCGGTGTCTTGAATTTTTAATTTGTCTAATTTCAATCAGGCCCGTTCTTTTCTCAAAAAAATAGGAATTGAAAAATTAACACCAATTTTATAGTCTTCAAATCGATATTCCTCAATCGCGCTT